>NZ_JBHVBL010000001.1:46337-237513 GCF_042668165.1 Arthrobacter sp. NPDC057388 | reverse complement strand
TGCCCCGCCAGAACATCGGCTTCATGCTCGAACCCCACGGCTTCTTCAACCAAAACCCCACCCTCAACCTCCCCACCGAAACCCGCACCACCAACAGCGGCCACTGCTCCACCAGCAACAGCCACTAAACCAGGCAAGGTTCCACGAACCACCTGAACACAGCCGGTCCCCGGGCGCTGCCCACCGCAGCACCCGGGGACCGCCTGCATCCAAAGACTTTCCACACTTCGGGCCCCGGCGCCGACGGCACCCGGACTGGGGCCCGAATCCAGCCCACCCCGGGTTAGACCCAACCAATCCGACCCCGACAAACAGTAGGGCGTGATCCGCGTGTTTAATATCCCCGCACTTACCTGGACCCTCACCGCCGTCCTGCTCCTGGGCGGAAGCTACAACCTCCTCCAGGCAGTCCGGGCCCGGCACCTCACCGACCGGATCAACAACACCCTGCACGCCCTCATGAACGCCCTCATGGCCGCCATGCTCTGGAACCTCGGACCCTCCACCATCCTCGCCCAAATCACCATCCTCGCCGGCGCCGCCCTCTGGTTCACCCTCCAGGCCGTCGCCCGCCCCCAATTCAAACTCCTCTGCGCCGGCAGCCAGGGCAGACTCACCTGCGCCTACCACGCCCTCACCATGGCAGCCGCCGCCACCATGATCGCCCTCATGACCACCCACACCACCACAACCACCGCCACCCCAACAGGAGCAACGGCGATCCCCGCCCACCACCACGCCATGGCAGCCGCCCACACCGCCACACCCCACACCACCACACCGGGCACAGCAACACTGGCAGGCCCCGGCAACACCCCCGCACTCCTGCTCACCCTCATCTTCGCCGCCGCCGCCGCAACCTTCCTCACCCTCCTCCTCCGCCGCCGCACCACAACAACCACCCACCACACCCGCAAACACTCCACCCGCACCGAACACGCCCTCGAAGCCCTCGGCGCCACCACCATGGCCCTCATGTTCGCCACCATGACCGCCTAAGCCGTGACTGCCCGATACCGCCTACCCAAAAGTGTTGTTTTTGAAGGAAAGAGCTCTCCATGCACATCGGACTGACAAGCCCTGGACAAACGGGCCTCAGCATGCGCGGACGGCTGCGCGACGGTGGCATGACGCAGAAGTGCCCGGCGTCCTTGACGGAGCCGGGCACTTCAGCCGGGGCAGGGGAATACTTCTCCGGTTACCGGAATCCGTGGCTGTGCGCCAGCGCAATCGCCTCGGTGCGTGAACCGACGTCGAGCTTCCTGAACAGGTTCCGCACGTGGAACTTGACCGTGTTCTCGCTGATGCCCATGGTGGACGCGATGGTGCGGTTGCGGTGTCCGGCGGCGAGGTGCTGGAGCACCTCGAGTTCCCGGGCGGCGAGGTTCCATCCGGCCGCATCCCCGGCCGGGCGGGCCGGCAGGTCCAGCGGGAGCGAGACAAAGATGTCGGCACCCCAGCCCGGCATGACGTCCATCCGCAGATGTCCGTTGAGCGCCTGGACCCGGCGGTCCAGGCGGCTGATGCTCGAATCCTCGGTGGTGAGGGCGCCGCCGCCGTCGTCGCGCACGTTGATCAACAGGTTCTCGCCGTCGCAGTCCCAGTGCGTCCGGATCCTGCTGACCTCGGGCTGCTCCATCATGGCCAGCACCAGTCCGCGGACCACCGCGCGTGCCGCGTGGGCAACCTCGCCGGGAAGTGCCCGGCCGTTCAGCGGCGGTTCGATGAACTGCACTTCGGTTCCGCTGAAGCTGGTGAGCGGCCGCAGGTCCTCGCGCAGGCGTTCAAAGGCTTTGGCGACGGGCTCCTCCACAAGATCCGTCGTACGGTCGCTGAGCGTGCGGAGCCCAACCAGTGCCTTGGCAGTTAGATCGGTGACCGTTGTGCGTGCTGTTGCATGGTCCAGGGAGGACGAACGCAGGGCCGCGAGCAGGGTCTCAAGGGTCGTGGAGTGCAGGTCGGTCAGTTCCGCCGTCACGCGTACACGTTCAGCCGAGGCCGCCCGCGATTCCGCGAGGTACGACGGCGGCGCGTCGGCCACCTTTTCCTGGATCCGGCGGGCAGTAATGCCCCACAGGTACGTCAGCAGTTCCAGCCCCGGGTTGTCCCGTGGATCTGCCGGACGGGGATCGGTGAGGACCAGGATGGCCTGGCTGGGGCCGTGTTTCATGGCCAGCGCAGGCCTGGGCTGGCCGGCGAGCACGGCTTCGCCGAGCCACGGGGTCTCATCCGAAAGGCCGGCACGAAGCTCGTCAAGCTCGGCGATGGAAACCCGGGAAATGATGTCTTCCTGGCCTGCCTTCTTCTGCGGGCGGCCCGTGCAGTCTTCGGTGAAGATGACCAGCGCGCTGCATCCCAGGTGCGGAAGCGCTGCGTCGCGCAGGCGCTCGGCAATCTGGGCGAGGGGGGCATCAGCCAATGCTGCCACGGATTGCAGAAGAGGCCACGGCAGGTCTGAAAGGGACATAGTGAATTCCTTCTGGACTGGTGAGCGGCTGCGCTTCCTCGCACAGCCACCGGGCGAAACATCCGCCCATCCGAAAGTATAGCCAAAAACCGTCAGAAAACAGTGTTACCCCTACCCATTTGTTTCGGAATTATGGGTAGCAACCAGAGGCCGGCCGCTATCGGCCGATGACCGTATCAAAGGAGATATACCGTGAATCCGACTGCAACCGCGACACGTATCGCTGAGAGCACCACAGATTCGACACTCGACTGGACAGTCGAGGACCAGCGTGCGGTGGACACCGCCAGGGTTCTGGCCGCGGACGCCGTGGAGAAGGTCGGCAACGGTCACCCCGGCACGGCGATGAGCCTGGCCCCGGCCGCCTACCTGCTGTTCCAGAAGCTGATGCGCCACGACCCGCGCGACGCCGACTGGATCGGCCGTGACCGGTTCATCCTGTCCCCGGGCCACTCCTCGCTGACCCTGTACATCCAGCTGTTCCTCTCCGGCTACGGCCTGGAACTGAAGGACCTGGAAGCGCTGCGCACCTGGGGCTCCCTGACCCCCGGCCACCCGGAATACAAGCACACCGCAGGTGTGGAAATCACCACCGGCCCGCTGGGCCAGGGCCTGGCGTCCTCGGTCGGTTTCGCCTACTCCCAGCGCCGCCAGCGCGGCCTGTTCGACGCCGATGCTCCCGCCGGCGAGAGCCCGTTCGACCACACCATCTGGGTCATCGCCTCCGACGGCGACATCCAGGAAGGCGTGACCTCCGAGGCCTCCTCGCTGGCCGGCCACCAGGAGCTAGGCAACCTCGTGGTGGTCTACGACGAGAACCACATCTCGATCGAGGACGACACCGACATCGCCTTCACCGAGGATGTCCTGAAGCGCTACGAGTCCTACGGCTGGCACACCCAGCGCGTTGACTGGACCAGGACCGGCGAGTACGTCGAGGACATCCAGGCGCTCTACTCCGCACTCCTCGCCGCCAAGGCTGAGACCTCCAGGCCGTCCATCATTTCGCTGCGCACCATCATCGGCTACCCGGCCCCCAAGAAGCAGAACACCGGCAAGATCCACGGCTCCGCCCTGGGCGGCGATGAGGTCGCAGCGCTGAAGGAAGTCCTTGGCTTTGATCCCGCCAAGTCCTTCGAGGTTGACCAGGAAATCCTGGCCCACGCCCGCCAGGTAGTGGACCGCGGCGCAGCCGCCCGCTCCGAATGGGAAGAGTCGTTCGCGGCATGGCAGTCCGCCAACCCGGAAGCCGCCGCCCTCCTCGAGCGCGTCGAAGCCCGCGAACTCCCGGCCGGACTTGAGGCCGCCCTGCCGGTCTTCGAGGCCGGCAAGGACGTCTCCACCCGCGCGGCCTCCGGCAAGGTCCTGAACGCGATCGGCCCGGTCATGCCCGAACTCTGGGGCGGCTCCTGTGACCTCGCCGAGTCGAACAACACCACCATCGAGGGCTCGCCGTCGTTCATCCCGGCCTCCCGCTCCACGGAAGCCTGGAAGGGCAACCCCTACGGCCGTGTCCTGCACTTCGGTATCCGTGAGCACGCTGCCGCCTCGATCGTGAACGGCATCAGCCTGCACGGCAAGACCCGCGCGTTCTCCGGCACGTTCCTGATCTTCAGCGACTACCAGAAGCCGGCCATCCGCCTCGGTGCCCTGATGGGTGTCCCGTCCATCTATGTGTGGTCGCACGACTCCATCGGCCTGGGTGAAGACGGTCCGACGCACCAGCCGGTGGAGCAGCTCTCCACCCTGCGTGCGATCCCGGGCCTGGACGTCGTCCGCCCGGCAGATGCCAACGAGGTCGGCATCGCGTGGAAGACCATCCTGGAGAACACCGAGAACCCGGCCGGCATTGTCCTGACCCGCCAGAACGTTCCCGTCTTCGCCCGCGGAACGGGCGCAGCCGAGGGCGACACCTTCGCATCGACCGCCGGCGTCGCCAAGGGCGGTTACGTCCTGGCCGAGGCATCCAAGGACGGCAAGACCGTTGACGCCCAGGTCATCCTGATCGCCACCGGTTCCGAGGTCGCTCTCGCCGTCCAGGCCCGCGAAGCGCTCCAGGCTGAAGGCATCGCCGCCCGCGTGGTCTCCATGCCGTGCGTCGAGTGGTTCAACAAGCAGGACGCCGCCTACCGCGAGTCGGTTCTGCCCGCAGCGATCAAGGCCCGCGTCTCCGTCGAAGCCGGCCTCGCACTGGGCTGGAAGGAATTCGTCGGCGACGCCGGCCGCTCCATCAGCCTCGAGCACTTCGGCGCCTCCGCAGACTACAAGCGCCTGTTCCAGGAGTTCGGCATCACGGCAGAAGCAGTTGCCGCTGCCGCCAAGGACTCCCTGGCCGCTGCAGCCAACTAAACCCTCCCCAATTTTTGAAGGAAGCAACAAGCCATGACCAATGCAACACCCACCGCCCAGCTTTCCGAAGCAGGTCTGTCCATCTGGCTGGATGACCTCTCCAGGGAACGGCTCGACAGCGGCAGCCTGCAGAAGCTCATTGAGCAGAAGAACGTTGTGGGCGTCACCACCAACCCGTCCATCTTCCAGGCCGCGATCACCTCCGGCACGGATTACGATGCCAAGATCGCCGAACTTTCGGCGAAGGGCGCCGGCGTCGAGGAGACCATCTTCGAAATCACGACGACGGATGTCGCCGACGCGTGCGACCTGTTCGCCCCGATCGCCGCGGCAACCAACGGCGTGGACGGCCGCGTTTCCATCGAGGTGGACCCCCGCCTTGCCTGGGACACCGCCGGCACCATCGCCGAGGCCAAGAACCTTTACAAGAAGGTCGACAAGGAAAACGTCCTGATCAAGATACCTGCCACGCTCGAGGGCCTGGACGCCATCACCGCTGTCCTGGCCGAGGGCATCAGCGTCAACGTGACCCTGATCTTCTCGCTGGAGCGCTACCGGGCCGTCATCAACGCCTTCCAGTCCGGCCTGGAGCAGGCCAGGGAGAACGGCCACGACCTCTCCAAGATCCACTCCGTCGCCTCGTTCTTTGTCTCCCGCGTGGACACCGAAATCGACAAGCGCCTGGACGCGATCGGCACTCCCGCAGCCAAGGCACTCAAGGGCAAGGCCGGCGTCGCCAATGCCCGCCTGGCCTACCAGGTCTACGAAAAGCTGTTCTCCACCGAACGCTGGGCAGTCCTGGCCGAAGCCGGCGCCCGCCCGCAGCGCCCGCTGTGGGCCTCCACCGGCGTGAAGGACCCGGCCTACCCGGACACCCTCTACGTCACCGAACTGGTTGCCGCCGGCGTCGTGAACACCATGCCGGAGAAGACCCTGGATGCCACGTTCGACCACGGCGTGGTCACCGGCGACACCCTTACCGGCACTTACTCGGAAGCGAACACCGTCCTCACGGCCCTCGAACACCTCGGCGTGTCCTACAACAACGTCGTGGCCCTGCTCGAATCCGAAGGCCTGGAGAAGTTCGTGGCCAGCTGGAAGGAACTGCTGGCCGACGTCGAAGGCGCTCTCGCCGCCGCCCGCAAGGCTTCCTAGCCACGCGCGGCTTCCGGGCCGCCCGGCTGCCGCCACCCGTTTCGAGGGCGTGGGGACCCATTTGGGTCTCCACGCCCTCGTCACCCTGACCACCGAAAGCCTGATCACGGCACGCCTGATCATCGAAAGGCAGACATCATGTCCACTTCACCCCTGAATTGCTGTATCAACCCGAGCATCCTCTCGGCCGACTTCGTGAACCTCGAGGCCGAACTGGCCCGCATCAGCAACGCCGACGCCGTGCACGTGGATGTCATGGACAACCACTTCGTGCCCAACCTGACCATCGGCCTGCCCGTCGTGGAACGGATCCAAAAGGTCAGCCCCGTCCCGCTGGACGCGCACCTCATGATCTCCAACGTGGACCGCTGGGCACCCCAGTTCGCCGACGCCGGCCTGGCCTCCGTGACTTTCCACGTCGAGGCGTCCGACGCTCCCATCAAACTTGCCCGCGAACTCCGGGCCCGCGGCTCCAAGGCAGGCATGGCGCTTCGCCCGGCCACACCCGTGGAGCCCTACCTGGACATGCTCCCCGAACTGGACATGCTGCTCATCATGACCGTGGAGCCGGGCTTCGGCGGCCAGGCGTTCCTGGACGTCACGCTGCCCAAGATCCGCCGCGCCCGCGCCGCCGTCGACGGCTCCGGAGTGAACGTCGCCATCCAGGTGGACGGCGGCATCACGGAAGAAACGATTGTCCGCGCCGCCGAGGCCGGCGCCAACGTCTTCGTTGCCGGGTCATCCGTGTACGGCAAGCCCTCACCCGCCGACGCCATCGAGTCGCTCCGCACCAACGGCCAGCTCGCCTTCGCCGCGAAGGCAGAGCGCTCCAACGACGTCGTATTCCAACAAGCCTGAAGGACCACTAATGCGCGTTCACATCGCAACCGACCACGCCGGCATGGAGCTTAGCTCCCACCTCATCACGGCACTGTCAGCCAGCGGCTACGAGATGGTGGACCACGGTCCTGCCGTCTATGACGCCGAGGACGACTACCCCTCATTCTGCATCAACGCCGCGGCCGCCGTCGTGGCCGACCAGGCGGCTGGCGTGGACGCTCTGGGAATTGTGCTGGGCGGCTCCGGCAACGGCGAGCAGATCGCCGCCAACAAGGTCAAGGGCGTGCGGGCAGCGCTGGCGTGGAACCTGGACACGGCCAAACTGGCCCGCCAGCACAACAATGCCAACGTGGTGGCAGTAGGCGGACGCCAGCACTCCGTTGCGGAAGCCACTGAACTGATCGAGGCATTCCTGGCCGAACCGTTCACCAACGAAGTACGCCACGAACGCCGCATCGGCAAGATCGCAGCCTTCGAAACCACCGGCGAGGTGGTCGAGTAGCATGCCCATTGCAACCCCAGAGATTTATGCCGACATGATCGACCGTGCCAAGAAGGGCGGCTTTGCGTTCCCGGCGGTCAACGTCACTTCTTCCCAGACCCTGAACGCTGCCCTGCGTGGTTTCGCCGAGGCGGAGTCTGACGGCATCGTGCAGGTGTCCACCGGCGGTGCGGCGTACTGGTCGGGTGCCTCGACGAAGGACATGGTGGCCGGTTCTTTGGGCTTCGCGGCGTTCGCCCGTGAGGTGGCCAAGAACTACAACGTGAACATCGCCCTGCACACTGACCACTGCCCGAAGGACAAGCTGGACGGGTTTGTGCTGCCGCTGCTGGCCGCGTCCGAGGCTGAGGTTAAGGCCGGCCGTAACCCGCTGTTCAACTCGCACATGTGGGACGGCTCCGCTGAGACGCTGCAGGAAAACCTGCGCATTGCCCGTGAGCTCCTGGACCGCACCGCCGCAGCCAAGATCATCCTCGAGGTCGAGATCGGCACCGTCGGGGGCGAGGAGGACGGCGTCGAGAACGAGATCAACGAGAAGCTCTACACCACGGTGGAAGACGCCCTGGCCACCGTCGACGCCCTGGGCGCCGGGGAGAACGGCCGCTACATCACGGCCCTGACGTTCGGGAACGTGCACGGGGTGTACAAGCCGGGCGGGGTGAAGCTGCGCCCGGAGATCCTGAAGGACATCCAGGCCCAGGTCGGTGCCAAGATCGGCAAGGAGAACCCGTTTGACCTGGTGTTCCACGGCGGTTCGGGTTCCTCGGACCAGGAAATCGCCGACGCCGTGTCGTACGGCACCATCAAGATGAACATCGACACCGACACCCAGTACGCGTACACGCGTCCGGTGGCGGACCACATGTTCCGCAACTACGACGGTGTGCTGAAGGTCGACGGCGAGGTGGGCAACAAGAAGACCTACGACCCCCGCGTCTGGGGCGCCTCCGCCGAGGCCGGCCTCGCGGCCCGCGTTGTCGAAGCCACCCAGCAGCTCGGCTCCGCCGGGCAAAGCTTTTAGATGTAAGAACTCTTTGAAGGCGATCAGATGACCACCAAACCATCATCAACGACTGGACGCGGGACTGCTTACCGGGTCCACATCGGCACCGATCACGCAGGTCTCGAACTGAGCCGTTCGCTGCAACAGGAACTGGCCAGCCTCGGATTTGACGTCGTCGACCACGGGCCGCTGGAGTACGACGCCCAGGATGACTATCCGGGCTTCTGCATCAGCGCAGCCGAGGGCGTCGCCCACGACACCAGCCGCAACCGGCCAAGCCTCGGAATCGTCATCGGCGGCTCCGGCAACGGCGAACAGATCTCGGCAAACAAGGTCCGGGGCATTCGTGCCGCCCTTGTCTGGAACGAGTCAACGGCACGGCTGGCCCGGCAGCACAACGACGCCAACGTCATAGCCATCGGGGCCCGTGAACACACGCCCGAGGAATGCCTGAAACTTGCGCTCCTTTTCCTCCGGGAGCCCTTTACGCAGGACCCCCGGCACAGGCGCCGCATCGCACAGATCGCGGACTACGAAACCTGCGCCACCCCACAGGCCTGCGACATCAGCCGTAGCGACGCACTGGCACGCATGGTCCATGTCAGTACTCCGGTTCCCAGGGCTTGCCCACCACGAATCCCTCCGGGAACGGGTCCGAGGGGTCGAGGACCAGTTGGTTGAACGACGTAATCCAGGCGCGCCCGGAGATGCTGGGGACCACCGCACTGTAAGGACCCACGGTTGAGGTGCTCTCGATCCTCGCGTCGAACTGGCTGCCGATTAGGGACTCGTGCCGGAACAGCTGACCCGGGACGAGTTCGCCGCGGGCATGCAGCAGCGCCAGCCTGGCGGACGTTCCGGTCCCGCAGGGCGAGCGGTCCAAACGGCCCGGCGACACAATCACGGCATTGGCGGACCTGACGATCTCTTCGCCGTCCGGACCCTCCTCGCGCAGCAGCGGTCCCGTGAAGGATGCATTGGTGATGCCGGGAATCCGCGGATTAAGGGGATGCGAGACCTCCAGCTGCTCCGCTGCGGCCTTCTTGATCCGCTGCCCAAGGTCATAAAGCTCAGCTTCGCGGCTGATATCCAGCGGTATCCCAACGGACTCGGCGTCCACAAAGGCAAACGTCATGCCTCCATAGGCGACGTCGACGGTCACCTTCCCGAGTCCCGGCACGTCGATCTTGGCGTCCTGGTGGTAGACGAAGGCCGGCTGGTTGACCAGCTTCACCCGGTCCACCTTGCCGTCGGCACATGCAGCCTCGATCCGGATCAGGCCGGCGGGCGACTCCAGGGCCAGCCGGGTCACCGGCTCCGTCATCGGCAGCATCCCCGTCTCGAGGAGGACCGTCGCCACGCACATGGTGTTGGAGCCGGACATCGCCGGGTACTCCGTGGACTCGAGGATGATGTAGCCGAAGTCGGCGTCAGGATTGCTGGACGGCAGGACCACGTTCGCGTTGTGCCATACGGCGCCGCGCGGCTCGCAGAGGAGCAGCTTGCGCAGGTGGTCGAGATGTTCGGAGAAATGGAGCATCTTGTCGAACGTCGTCGCCCCGGCACCGGGCCGGTGCCGCCGACCACGACCTTGCCGGATTCACCTTCGGCGTGCGCGTCCACGACGTTGAGCATGCGGCTGAACCTCACGGTTTTCCTTTCGGCAGGGAGTTTTTGTCCAGATACCGCGACTTCAGGGCACGTTTGGGGCCATTATCTGGACAAAAACTCGGGAGTGTTTGGAAGAAGAACGACGGCGGCCGGTCACCGCACGTAGTCGGCGCCCGTGATGTCGATGGTTGCCCCGGTCGTGTGCCGGGACCGGCCGGAGGCCAGGAACGCGATCACTTCGGCGACGTCCTGCGGCGGTGTGACTTCACCAAGGGGCAGGCCGGCGAGCATCGGGTCGTCGGGGGAGATGTGGGCGGAAATGTCGGTTGCGACCCAGCCTGGGGCCACGGCGTAGGCGAGGATATTCTCCTTGCCGTAGCCGCGGGCGATGCCCTTTGTGAGGGCGAGCAGCCCGCCCTTCGCCGCGCCGTAGGCGAGGTGCCCGGCGTCATCACCCCGGTGCGCCGAGCGGCTGGTGACATTCACGATGATGCCGCCGCCCCGCTTTCGGAACCCGAGGATGGCTTCCCTGCAGAGGTCGGCAGGGGCCAGCAGGTTGAGCTCATAGTTGGCCTGCCAGCCCTGCTGCCACGCGTTGTCGCCGTCGATATCCGAGGTGAGCCAGGCTCCGGCGTTGTTGACCAGGACGTCGACGCCGTCCCGCCACGCGGCAGCCTCCGTCCACACCCGCCGGCGTTCAGCAGGATCGCGCAGGTCGCCCTGCACCAGCCTCACCTGCGCACCGAGGCGGTCCGCCGTTGCCTGCGCGGAGTCCTTGTCGTTGCCGTAGTGCAGGACAACGTGCGCCCCTTCGCGGTGGAGGGCCACCGCCGCCGCCCGGCCGATGCCGCGCGACGCGCCGGTGACGAGCACCGTCTTTCCGGCCAGCATGCCGCTCATGCGACGGCCTGCGCGCCGGTGATCTCGATGACGGACCCGCAGATGTAAGGTGCCTCGCCGGAGGCCAGAAATGCCACGAGTGCGGCGATTTCCTCCGGCGTGCCGATGCGCCCGAACGGGACCAGCGCGTCGAGGTCGGCCACGGTGCGGCCGCTGCGGGCCAGTCCGGCTTCGAGCATGGGCGTGTGGACCTCGCCCGGCGCGACGGCGTTGACGCGGATGTTGTTCGGCGCGTAATCGCGGGCCAGGTTCTTGGTGAAGGCGACGACGGCGGCCTTGGACACGTTGTAGGCGATATGTCCGGGGGCCGGGTAGAGGCCCCACTGCGAGGCCGTGTTGACGATGGACCCGCCCCCGGCCGTGATCATGTGCGGCAGCACGGCCCGGCAGAGGTGGAACAGCGAGTCGACATTCACGGCGAAGGACAGATCCCAGTCGTCCTCGGTGAGGGAGAGCAGGTCCCCGCGCCGGTTGACGCCTGCATTGTTGGCCAGGACGTCGAGCCGGCCGCGTGAATCAATGATCCGCTGGACCGCGGTTTCGGAAGCCTCGGGGTCGAGGAGGTCAAAGACCAGCGGCTCCGCGGAGAGACCTTCGCTGAACAATGCCTCGGCCACTTCCTTTGCCGCCGTCTCATTGACATCGCAGATGAACACGTGCGCGCCTTCGGCGGCCAGACGCCGGCCGATGGCCGAGCCGATGCCGCCGCCAGCCCCGGTGACCAGGGCTGTCTTTCCCACAAACCGCTTGCCGTCGAAGCGGTTGGTGGGTCCCGTCGTCGTCATTGTCTTAGTCCTCCAGGGAGAAAACGGTCCGGTGCCAGGGCTTGGCTTGTTCGCCGGTGAGGTCGAACATGACGTGCTTGACCACGGTGTATTCGTCGAAGGAGTAGGTGGACATGTCTTTGCCGAAGCCGGACTGCTTCAGGCCGCCGTGGGGCATTTCGCTGATGATCGGGATGTGGTCGTTGACCCAGACGGCACCGGCGCGGATTTCGCGGGTGGCGCGCAGGGCACGGCAGACGTCCTTGGTCCATGCGGAGGCGGCGAGGCCGTACGGGGTGTCGTTGGCGAGGTTGATGGCTTGGTCGTCGGTGTCGAAGGGGGTGACGGCGAGGACGGGGCCGAAGACCTCGTCGCGGAAGATTTCGCTGTCCGGGGTGGCGTCGGCAACCAGGGTGGGGCGGTAGTAGGAGCCGCTGGCCAGTTCGCCGTCGTGCTCTTTGTCGGGGATGCCGCCGCCGATGACGCGGGCGTAGCCGCGGGCGCGGTCGACCATGGCGGCGACGGTTTCCTGGTGTTTGCGGGAGACCAGCGGGCCGAGGTCGGTGGCGGGGTCGCCGGTGGGGCCCAGCTTCACCTTGGCGTAGAGGCCGGCGACGCCTTCAATGAACCGTTCATACAGGGAGCGGTGCACGATGGCGCGGGTAGCGGCGGTGCAGTCCTGGCCGGTGTTGATCAGGGATCCGGCGACGGCGCCGTGGATGGCTGCGTCGAGGTCGGCGTCGTCGAACACGACGAACGGTGCTTTGCCGCCGAGCTCGAGGTGGACGCGTTTGGCGGTGGTGGCGGCGGCGTCCAGGACGGTGCGGCCCACGGTGGTGGAGCCGGTGAAGGAGAGCATGTCCACATCGGGGTGGCGCAGGAGCTCTCCACCCACCGTGGAGCCGCGGCCGGTGATGACGTTGATGACGCCGTCGGGGACCCCGGCATCCGTGGCTGCTTGGGCGAACAGCAGGGTTGTGAGCGGGGTGATTTCGGCGGGTTTCAACACGATGGTGTTGCCGGCGGCGATGGCGGGCAGGATCTTCCACGCGGCCATCTGCAGCGGGTAGTTCCACGGGGAGATGGAGCCGATGACGCCGATCGCTTCGCGGCGGATGGAGGAAGTGTGGTCCGCGGAGTATTCGCCGGTGGCCTTGCCTTCGAGGTTGCGGGCGGCGCCGGCGAAGAAGGCGATGTTGTCGATCGTGCCCGGGACGTCGAACTCCGTGGTAAGCCGGATCGGTTTGCCGGCCTGCCGGGATTCCAGCTGCGCGAATTCTTCGGCACGCTCCTCCATGAGGGCCGCGAACTTGGTCAGCACAGCGGACCGTTCGGCCGGGGTGGCCCGGGACCAGGCCGGGAACGCGTCCCGCGCGGCCTGGACGGCTTGTTTGACGTCGTCGCTGCCGGCGAGGGTGATGGTTTCGATGACGGTCCCGTTGGACGGGTCGATGACGTCCACCGTTTCCCCGGTGGTGCCTTCGACGAGCTTGCCATTAATGAACTGGCTCACAACTCCTGCTTTCAGTAGGTCTAAAGAATGGTGGCGTCTAGGCGCCGGGCGCCCAGATGTCGCCCACGGTGTAGCCGGACGGGAACGGGTCGGTGGGGTCCAGGATCCACTGGCTGTGCCCGGTCACCCAGCCCCGCCCCGTAACGGTGGGGAGGACCGCGTCCCGGCCGCCGACCGTCGTCGTGCCTGTCAGGCGGCCGATGAATTCGCTGCCGATGATGCTGTGGTGGGAGAAGTCCTCCCCGATCCCGAGTTGGCCGCGGGCGTGCAGCGCCGCCATGCGGGCGCTGGTTCCCGTTCCGCAGGGGGAGCGGTCCAGCGCGCCGGTCCAGGTGGACGGGTCGCCGGGCACAAGTTTTCCGTTGGACAGGACCACGGTGTTGCGGTCCTGCCGGCCCGGGACACGGTCGCCGGTGTGCAGCATGATCAGGTTGACGCCGGCGATCAGCGGATTGTCCGGGTGGTTGACTTGGATCTGCTCCAGTGCGGCCATCTTGATGAGGGCGCCGGCGCGTGCGAGTTCCTTGCCGTTGTCCGGGTGCAGTTCCAGCCCGATGTCGGCGACCCGCGCCTGGGCGAAGAACTGGCCGCCGAACACGACGTCGACCGGCACCGTGCCGAGTTCGGGCACCTGGAGCGGGAAGTCGAGTTCGACGACGAACGCCGGGACGTTCACCACCGTCACGGAGAGGACCTTGCCCTCGTGCACCCTCGCCACCGCCTGCACCGTACCGACCGCGGTGTCGATGGTGACGGTGGTTTCCGGTCCCCGTACCGGGACGATGCCGGCCTCCAGCACCGCGGTGACGGCGCAGATGGTGTTGGACCCGGACATCGGCGTGAAGCCGCCCTGTTCGAGGACGACGATGCCGAAATCGGAGCCCTCGTTCACCGCGGGCAGGATGATCACCGAGCACAGGCCCGGGTAGCCGCGCGGCTCATGCAGCATGAGCCGGCGCAGCCAGTCCAGGTGTTCCTTGCAGTACTGCAGCCGCTCCACCATCGTCCCGCCCCGCACGAGCGCGGCGGCGTTGGTCAGGATCCGTCCCGGCTCGCCCTCCGCATGCACCTCGATGGCGTCCAGGGCCAGCCTGCCGGTGGAGCGGGTGCTCATGCTGCCACTGCCGGAATGACGCCGGCGTTCTGCAGGATGCCGGCGAAGCGTTCGCGTTCCTCGGCGGGCAGGGGCAGGATCGGCAGGCGGGCCGGGCCCACGGGCTGGCCGATGAGTTCCAGGCCTGCCTTGATGCCTGCGACGTAGTTGACGGACTCGAGGAAGTCGCTGATGGCCCAGAGGTGCTTCCATAGTTCGCGGGCGCGGTCCAGGTCCTTCTGTTCGGCCAGGGCCTCCCAGAATTCGACGGCGAGTTCCGGGACCACGCCGGCGGTGCCCCAGACGGAGGCTTCGGCGCCGGAGGCGATGCCGAAGAACGTCAGGGTGTCCCAGCCGTTGAAGGCCTTGATGCTGCCCGTGTGGTTGGCGAGCAGCTCTGCCAGGCCGACGGCGTCGTCAGACGTGTTCTTGATGTAGTCCACCCCGTCGATGCTGCCGAGTTCGGCCAGTTCCGCGGCAGTGAGGCGGATGCCTGTGGCGCCGGGGACGTTGTAGTAGACGATCGGCAGACTGATCGATTCCGCGACGGCGGACAGGAAGGCCTTCAGGGTGGTGAAGTCCAGCGGATCGTAGAACGGCGGGACCAGCATGATTGCGTCGGCACCGACGGTTTCGGCGTGCTGGGCGAGGTCGATTGCAGCCTGGGTGGAGAGCGCGCCGATGCCGGCGATGACGGGGATCCGGCCGTCGGCGCCCTTGACGTAGAGATCAATGACGCGGCGGTACTCATCACCTGACAGTGTGGTGAATTCGCCGGTTGTGCCGGTGGGCACGATGCCGTGGATTCCGGCCGTGACGAGGCGTTCGACCTGGTGCTGCAGTGCTGCTTCGTCGATGGCAGACCCGTCCTCGGTGAACGGAGTGGTGACGGCGGCAAGGATGCCGCGGAGGTCCTTCTTGGTGCGTGACATGGTGTTCCTTTCGAGTGGGTGAAGATTTAAAGGGCAGGGGCCAGCTGTCGGCGTTGGCCGCCGCTGAAGCGGTCGGCCCTGAACGGCTGAAGGGTGGGTGCCATCCTGCCGTGCACGATCAGGTTCGTGAGGGCTGCGGCGGTGCCTGGTGCGAGGGTGACGCCCATCATTCCGTGGCCGGTGGAAACATAGGTGTTTTGCAGGTGTCCGAGGTGGCCTATGACCGGCAGGCCGTCCGGAGTCATGGGCCGCATGCCGGCCATCGGCGCCGGCTTGGTGACAGGCGGCTGCCAGTCGCGGAAGTACTTCGCGGGAGCACGCAGGATCGCGTCGACCCGGACCTGGTTGATCTTTTCGTCGAGTCCGCCGAACTCCATGGTGCCGGCGAGCCGGAGGCGTTCGTTGAAGGGAGTCACAGCGACCTTCGCGTCCCACAGATTGACCGCGCTGCGCAGGCCCAGGGCAGGAACCTCAACGCTGTAGCCCTTGCCGGGACGCACGGGAAGTGCCGCCCCGAACTGCTTCGACAAGTTCCCGCTCCAGGCGCCGGCGGCCAGGACGAAGTTGTCAGCGGTGTAGCGGTTTCCGCCGCTGTGCACTGCGGTGACCCGGTCCCCGTTTCGCTCAACAGCATCAATGGGTGAATCCTCCACGATCCGCACGCCCATCGCTGCCAGCCGGCGGTGCAGCGCCGTGGCCATCGCACCCGGGTCGACGTGCCGCTCCTGCGGGAAGTAGATGCCGCCGAGGACTGCGTCGGTGAGCAGCGGTTCCTGCTCGTGCACTGCGTCGCGGTCCAGCACCTTCGGCTCGCGTCCGTACTGCGACGCCAGGTCCAGGTTGTCGATGTGGTGGTCGAAGTTGTCCTGCTCCATGAATGCCATGAGCAGTCCGTCCGTGTGCATCTCGAAGTCCATGCCGTCGGCGCGGTACTCGTCAAAGATCTGGAGGGTGTCGGCGGCGAGGCGGAGATGACCCTCAAATCCTGCGCGCTGGTCACGGGCGTTGGACTTGCGCCACATGCCCAGCATGAACCGTATAAAGGACGGATCAAGGGAAGGCCGGATGTAGAGCGGGCTGTCCGGGCGCAACATCCACTTCATCGATTTGAGTACGACGCCGGGTCCCGGCACGGGTGCCGATTCCGCCGGGCAGATCCAGCCTGCGTTGACCTTCGAAGCGCCCAAGCCCGTGGCCCGGGCATCGATGACGGTAACTTCCTCCCCCTCCCGGGCAAGGTGGTAGGCCTGCGTCAGGCCGATAACGCCGCCGCCTACTACAACGGTGTGCACAATGTTTCCTTTCCTGGTCTGCTATTTAACCCATCCGGGCTAGAAGCGGACGGCATCCACGAACTTCTTGAGGTCTTGGTTGTCGCATTTGTCGAACGCGGCCTCCGGGGTGGCGTTGACCGCGATTTCGCCGTTGTGGAAGAACACCACGCGGTCGGCGGCCTTGGAGGCGAAGGCCATGTCATGCGTTACGAGGGCCACCGCGATGCCGTCCTCCTCCTTCAGGCGGCGCAGCACATCCAGGACCTCGGCCGCGACGGGCGGGTCAAGGGCGGAGGTGATCTCGTCACAAAGCAGGAGCTTGGGTTTCATCATCAGGGCCCGGGCGATCGCGACGCGCTGCCGCTCACCGCCGGAGAGCTGGGTGGGCTTGCTGAGGATGTGGTGCGCCATGCCCACTTCGGCCAGCGCAGACTCAGCCCGGTCGCGGGACTCCTTTGCTCCGGCCCCGCGCGTCTTGCGCGGTGCCAGCACCAGGTTGTCCAGCACGTTCATATGCGGCCAGAGCGTGTAGGTCTGGAACACCATGCCCACTTCCGAACGGACACTGTCCCATTCCTTGGTGCGCTGCTGCCCGGCGAATACGGTTTGGCCGTCGACGACGATCTGGCCTTCATCGGGGTCCGTGAGTCCTGCCAGGGCCCGCAGCAGGGTGGACTTGCCGGAACCGCTCTTGCCGATGATGACGGTGATGTCGCCCTTGTTCATCTGGAAATCAACGTTCCGGAGGATCTTCCGTTCGCCGAAGCTCTTCTGGAGGCCGCGGGCCTCCACCAGGACCTGTCCGTTGCCGGTGCGGCCCGCGATCTGCTCCAGAGTTGTCACCGGGGTGCCCTTCTGTTCGCTTCCATCATTGTCCTTCGGCCGGCGGCTGGAAAGCTGCGTGCCGGCTGGTGGCTGGCTCAGTGCGGAGTGGCTCATGCCGGCACCGCCGTCCGCGGGTCCGTTGTTTGCGGGCCCGTTGTCTGCGGGCCCGTTGTCTGCGGGCCCGGGGTGCCGGAGCCTGGCGTCCGGGAACCCGGCATCATGCGGGCCATGAGCTTCCTGGGCGGCGCGGCGCCCATGCCGGAGCTGTTCTGCATCCGGCGTTCCAGTGCACTGGTGGCCAGGGATACCGGGAAGGCGATGGCGAAGTAGACGAAGGCGGCCAGGGTGAAGACCTCCAGGGAGCGGTACGTCTGGGAGGAGATCGTGTTCGAGATGAACATCAGGTCGGCGACGGCGATCGTGGAGACGAGCGCGGTGTCCTTGAAGAGCGAGATGTTCAGCGACAGGATCACCGGCAGCTGCTGGCGCAGGGCCTGCGGCACGATGATGTAGCGTAGCTGCTGGAAGCGGCTCAGCTGCAGCATCCGTCCCGCCTCGACCTGTTCAACGGGCACCGACTGGAATCCGCTGCGGTAGGCCTCGGCCATAAAGGCGGTGAGGTTGGCCGTCAGTGCGATGACTGCGGAGACCTCGCCGGGCAGGGTGACCCCGGTCAGTGCCGGCATGGCGTAGAAGATCCAGAACAGCTGGACCAGCAGCGGCGTGCAGCGGAAAACCTCGATGTAGGCCTGGGCGGCCCAACGGATGACCTCGATC
This sequence comes from Arthrobacter sp. NPDC057388, assembly GCF_042668165.1. Classification (NCBI taxonomy): domain Bacteria; kingdom Bacillati; phylum Actinomycetota; class Actinomycetes; order Micrococcales; family Micrococcaceae; genus Arthrobacter; species Arthrobacter sp. NPDC057388. The sequence goes on along the minus strand of NZ_JBHVBL010000001.1, from coordinate 219,508 downwards.
TTGGACATGCGTCCCACAGCCACGGGGACGGCGAGGACCATGCTGATGGCGATGGTGATGAGTGTGATCTGGACGGTGATTCCCAGGCCCTGCATCATTGCAGGCAATGCCCGGGCAACCACGTCCCAGTCGAAGTTGTAGTTCATCGGATGATCGCCTGGTGATTACTTCTTCTGGAGGTCGCCGAGGTTGTCAACATCGAAGTACTTGACCTCGGCGTAGGCCTGGGAGAGCTTGCCGCTCTTCTGCGCGCGTTCGATGGCGATGTTGATGATCTCCATTGACCGCGCATCGATGGTTGCAGGAACGCCGTAGGCGGATGTGCCGGAGTAGATGGCGGGCTCGGGAACCACAATCTTCAGCGAGGGGTCGGCCTGCGCCTGGGACTCGGCGGTGGGCAGGTCGGCGAATTCCGCGACGGCACGGTTTGCCTGGAGGGCGGAAACGGCGTTGGAGTAGGAGTCCATGGGCGTGATCTTGGACGTCAGCCCCTTGAGGGTAGCTTCAGGAGCAGATCCCTGGGCGGTGACGATCTGCCCGCCGCTCTTGATGATCTGCTCTGATGTGGAGTGCGGGGAATTGGCCTTCACTACGAATACGCCGGGGTACTCGTACACGGGATTGGTGAAGGATATCGCCAGCGCGCGCTCCACGGTGTAGTCGAGGTAGGCGGCAAAATCGTAGCGGTTGGCCTGCAGGCCGGCCACGATATTCTTCCATTCAGCGGGGACGGGAACGAGCTTGACGTTGAGTTGCTTGGCGAGCTCCTCGAGGGGAATCAGGTTGGGCCCGCCGAGGGTTCCATCGGGCTTCTGGAGAGTCATGGGCGGTGCGATGGCAACGCCGACGCGGAGCTCGCCGCGCTTCTTGATTTCCTCGATGAACGTGCCCTGCGCGGAGCCGGACGAAGCCGAGGCGGTGTTGCCGCGGAAGCCGCTGCCGAAGAAGCCTGCAGCGATTGACAGTACGGCGATGGCGAGGACAGCTAGGACGATCTTGCTTGTTTTTGTCATTTCTAAACCCTCTTTACGGGAATGGGTTGCCGGGCTGGTGGCCGCACTCAGCGGCCGTCCGCAGCTCGAAGGAATTGGGTGTCCGGCTGGGCTGGACGCTGCCGGTTGGGGAGGTGAGGGGCGGCCTGAGTCGAATCCCGCCGTCCTAGTTTGGTTGTTTTATTGTCAAACAATCTGCGTTCTGCTTCAACAGTAGCGTTGTGACCCTTACCACGTCCAGTGCTTTTTTCGCCGACCTCCGTTTAGGAGGAAATGTTGCGGAAATGCGGACGCTGCAGGTTTCCGGGACGGCGCGGTGAAGGTGGTGAGACTGCGGGCAAATGTAAATTTCCCGTTGCCGGCCGGGAAGTTGCCGTCCTGTCGACTGCCCGACGCCCGCACGCACTTTAAATGTCAGACCCTCGCCCTAGTCTGAAAGTGTCAGGCAGGCGATAGTCCCGCACAGTTCGGGGCATGGATTCCGGGAAGGGGCAGGCGTGGAAGACCAGGTATTCGTGGCTGATGACGATGCGTGGGTTCCGGCTGTCGACTTCACGGACAAGGAGGATTCGCCGTTGGTTGGCACGGTGAGCTTGCCGCTTCCATCCTTCCTCTCTGCCGACGATGCGCTCAGCGTGGTGGAATCGACCGGCAGGCTCATTGCCTGGGCAACAGCACAGAAAATGAGTGCCCTGGCCCGGGTCGAAGAAGCGATCGGTGAAGAATCTCCCCGGCGGAAAGAGAGCCAACCGGTGCGGTTCGCCGGGGACGAGGCCCATGCGCTGGCCGTCTCCGAAGTGTCCACGGCCTGCGCTCTGACGGAAGGCACGGCCGCGCGCTTGCTGCATGATGCCGGGGATCTTGCGACGTCCCAGTGGGGAGTCCTCGAGGCGGTCGAGGCCGGGGAGATCTCCGAGGTGCACGCCCGGATCATTCTCGACCAAGCCCGCTCCCTCCCGGCCGGGCAGGCCGAGAAATTCGCCACGATGGCCCTTCAGCGCACGCTGACGCGGCATGGCAGACGTCGCACGCCATCCGAATTGCGAGCATGCCTGCGGCGGCTGCGCGAGCGACTTCACCCCGAAAGCCTCGCTGCCCGCAAGGAAGCCGCCCAGCGTGAGCGCGGCGTTTGGTTCAGGGCCGAGCCGGACGGCATGTGCACGCTTTCCGCGTTTCTTCCGGCGGAAGTTGGGATGGCCATTTTCAATGGACTCGACCGTGACGCCCGGCAGGCCAGTGCACAGGCTGCAGAGAGCGGAGGTGCTCCTGCGCCGCATCCTGCGTCAGATTCCAGCACGCTGTCGGAGCTCAGGGCGGATGCGCTCGCTTACCGGCTTTTTGGTGGATCTGAGCAATCTGTTGGTGGATCTGGCGAGTTCTTCAGCGGATCTGACGTGCGGGAAACCGGGGCATTCCGCGCCGAGGTCGTGGTGACTATCCCTGTCGGGTCCGTCCTGGGCGCCAGGATCGTGCCCGGCGGCGATGTACTTGGTGCCGAATCAGCTGAACCGGCCGAATCCGGTATGGCTGAACTCGAAGGGTATGGCCCCATCGATGCTGCAACAGCCAGCCGCTTGGCGGCCATCGCGCCTGCATGGCAGCGGCTCTTCGCGGATTTCACTACGGGCCAGGCACTCGGCATGGGCCGCAGCGTCTACCGTCCACCGAAGGCGCTGCGCCGGTACCTGCATTGCCGTGACGGGACCTGCCGGTTCCCGGGCTGCACGCGCCGGGCCATCGTCTGCGAACCGGATCACACCATCGAGTGGCAGGATGGCGGTACTACCGACGCCAGCAACCTGGCTATGCTCTGCCGAAAGCACCACGCGCTGAAGTCCATCGGCGTGTGGAGCTACAGGCAGTTGTCACCAAGCGGGGAGCTTGAGTGGCAGTCACCCCTGGGCAGGAATTACAGGACTGAACCGGCGGACGTCGGCAGGGCAGCGTATCCGTTCCGGCAGCCGGAACCCCCGCCGTTCTAATATGTGGCGGCGGGGGTTCTGGGCGCCACTCAGCCCGGATGCCTCGCGTCAAGGCGCCCCCGGGGGCGGTGCCGCCTGCGTTTACAGGTGCCTAGTCCAGCGCGAAGACCTGGCCGGTCTGGATGCCTTCAACCGACTTCACAAAGGCGCGGCCAACCTCCTCGGCGGGCACCTGTGAGAATCCCGCAAAGAACTCGTGGTAGCCGGAAGCCTCGGCAAGGACCGTAGGGCTGACGGCGTTGATCCGGATGCCGCGAGGCAACTCTGCGGCGGCGGCCATCACGAACGACTCGAGGGCGCCGTTGGCCAGCGACGCCGCGGCGCCGGTCAGGATTGGCTCGCGCGCGAGGACGCCACTGGTCAGCGTGAAGGAGCCGCCGTCGGAGATGTACTCTGCGCCGAGCTGCACCAAGTTGACCTGGCCAAGGACCTTGTCTTCAATGCCGGACCTGAAGTCCTTGTCGGTGAGCTCGGCGAGCGGCTTGAAGGGAACCGAGCCGGTGCAGGAGATGACGGCGTCCACGGTGCCTACCTGGTCGAACATTCGCCGGATCGACTCGGGTTCGGTCAGGTCCACGCTGATGTCGCTCGAGCGGGAGGCCTCGATGACCTCGTGCCGTCCCTTAAGTGCTGCGACCGCCGCGGAGCCGAGCAGGCCGTTTGCACCGACGATAAGAATCTTCATGGGCAGGTACTCCTTCTGCTTGTGTTGGTCCAGCTACTGTTGTTTGTCCAGCAGCGCTATGAGTTCCTTGGCGCTGTCGATGGTGTGTTCCGTGAAAGCTTTCCTGATGACCTCAAGGTCCTTGGTCCGCATGGCCTTCACCAGCTTCTCGTGCACGCGGTGGGCGCGCACGGGGTCTGCGCGAGTGGCCTGGTCCTGGGCGAGGATGATGGTGACGTGTGCTTCGGTGACGGGCCAGAGGCGCAGCAGCAGCGCGTTCTCGGATGCGGCCCAGAGCTTGCGGTGGAAGGCCACGTGGCTTTCATGCCGCACGACCGGATCCGGGTCCATCTCCACGCGGCTGTACTCGGCCCAGCTTTCCTCGACCATGCGCATCCGGCGTCCGGTTTCGTCTTCAATGATCGCGGTGACCGCGAGCATGTCCAGGGCCATGCGGGTGTTCGCCAAGTCCATGATTGCGGCCGTGTCCAGGGAGGCTACGCGGAGCCCGCGGTACGGTTCCTGAACCAGCAGGCCTTCCTGCGCCATCTGGTTGAGTGCCTCGCGGACCGTGGGCCGGCTGACGTTGAGCCACTCGGACAGCTGGACTTCCGTGAGTTTTTCGCCCGGTTTGATGGTGCCGAGCACCACCGCACGGCGGATTTCATTGACCACGCCATCCCGGCGGGAAACAGAGGCCACAGGTGACATTCTCACGGGCAGGCTCGCCGGTTCGGGTGACAGGTGCGGTTCGGCCATGCGCTTCCCCAATTGCTAGGTTTTGATCTGCCTAAAGTGCAGATTGTCAGACAAACTCTACCGGCTTCGCGCGCGCGCGTAAATGGGGGTGCCGGGATTTCTGGCAGAATGTCGTGGCCGTCAGCTGCCCAGGGCCGGCAGCCACTCGGAGGGTGAACCGTCGACCGCCGGCATGACGCTTCCCTGGCCCACGAACCTTGGCGCCTGAACGGTGGCGGCCGGTTCGGCCTGCAGCGGATACCACCAGCCGGTTCGGGGGCAGTGCTCTCCGGTGCGGACGGCGGCAGGCTCGCGCGCAGTGGTGGAGAAGGCGCTGGGTCGTTTCATGAACTCTCCTGGTTGGGCTCGCTGGTGACACTCACGGTAGAGCCGGCCATCCCGCCGTCGGGCGTGTACATATGTCGATCCATGCCGGATGTGCATGACAAATGTCGGCAGCCTGCCAGGGTGCCGCGCAACTACGGTGGCTAGCAAGCCGCTACGGCGCCCCTGCCCACACCCCCGAAAGCGAGAAGAAGCGTGTCCGAAAACAGCGTGTCCGAAAACCAGGAACTTCCCGTGCTGTCCCACTGGATCGGGGGAGCGGAAGCACTCTCGTCCGGCGACCGCACGTCCCCGGTCTTCGATCCCGCCCGGGGCATCGAGACCAAGCGGGTTGCGCTCGCCAATGCCGCAGACGTCGAGGCTGCCGTCTCCTCCGCACAGAAGGCCTTCCCGGCCTGGCGCGACCTGTCCATCACTAAGCGCCAGCAGATCATCTTCCGGTTCCGCGAGCTGCTGAACGAGCGCAAGGGCGAGCTGGCGCAGATCATCACCGCCGAGCACGGCAAAGTGGTCTCCGACGCACTGGGTGAAATCACCCGCGGCCTCGAGGTCGTGGAACTGGCCACGGGCTTCCCGCACCTGATCAAGGGCGAACACTCCGAGAACGTCTCCAGCGGTGTGGATGTCTACTCCACCAAGTCGCCACTGGGCGTCGTGGGCATCATCAGCCCGTTCAACTTCCCGGCCATGGTGCCGCTGTGGTTCCTGCCGATCGCCATCGCTGCCGGCAACGCCGTGGTCCTCAAGCCCAGCGAAAAGGACCCGACGGCGGCCAACTGGCTTGCCGAACTGTTCAGCGAAGCGGGCCTGCCGGACGGTGTCTTCAACGTCCTGCACGGCGACAAGGAAGCCGTCGACGGCCTCCTGGCGCACCCCGACGTGAAGGCCATCTCCTTCGTCGGCTCCACACCCATCGCCCAGTACATCTACGAGACCGCCGCCCGCAAGGGCAAGCGCGTCCAGGCCCTCGGCGGCGCCAAGAACCACATGCTGGTCCTGCCCGACGCCGACCTGGACCTGACCGCCGACGCCGCCATCAACGCCGGCTTCGGTTCCGCCGGTGAACGCTGCATGGCCATCAGCGTGGTGGTCGCCGTCGAGCCCGTAGCCGATGAGCTGATCGAAAAGATCACCTCCCGCATGGCCACGCTGCGGATCGGCGACGGCCGCCGCAACTGCGACATGGGCCCGCTGGTTACCAGGCAGCACCGCGACAAGGTGGCCTCCTACATCGACGTCGCCATCGAGGACGGCGCCAAGGTGGTGGTGGACGGCCGCGGCATCAACGTAGACGGCGACGAGAACGGCTTCTGGCTCGGCCCCACCCTGATCGACGACGTCCCGGTCACCTCCCGCGTCTACACCGAAGAGATCTTCGGCCCGGTGCTGGCCGTGGTCCGCGTCCGCAGCTACGAGGAAGGCCTGGACCTGATCAATTCCGGCGCCTTCGGCAACGGCACCGCGATCTTCACCAACGACGGCGGCGCAGCCCGCCGGTTCCAGAACGAGGTCGAGGTCGGCATGGTCGGCATCAACGTCCCCATCCCCGTGCCCGTGGCCTACTACTCCTTCGGCGGCTTCAAGGACTCAATCTTCGGCAGCTCCAAGGCCTACGGACTGCAGGGCTTCCAGTTTTTCACCCGCGAGAAGGCCATCACCTCCCGCTGGCTCGACCCCAGCCACGGCGGCATCAACCTCGGCTTCCCGCAGAACTGACAAGTCAGCCAGGGAACTGAATAAAGGGACAGGGTCTCCGGCGCACATCCCCGCGCCGGAGGCCCTGCCTCTTTCAAACCCTTCCTCACGTCTCGTCGGGTTTGCCCAAACCCTTCCTCAGGTCCTGTCGGGTTTCCCCAAACCCTTCCTCAGATCGTGCCGTCAAACGGCTAACCCTTCCGCGATTGGGCTTCTTCCAGGAACTGCACGGCGGCGAACAGTTCCAGCCGGTCGCGCATGCCGTCAAGGTTCAGGCCAAGAATGCGGCCGGCGGCGTCCACCCGGTTCCGCAGGGTGTGCCGGTGGACGCCCAGGCGCCGGGCGGTCTTGTCCCACACGCAGTCGTTCGCGAGCCATTCCCGGACGGTGGCCAGCAGGTCCGTCTGCTCCGCGGCATCGTGAGCGATGAGCGGCTGCAGCAGTCCCCGGGCCACAGGCCCGGCCTTTTCCTCCCGCAGCAAACCCAGCATCCCGCCGTCGGACAGTTCGGAGAACTCGACGGCGGCCCTCCCCAGTTCTGTGGCGCGCCGGAGCGCGCGCCTGGCTTCCTCAAGGGCGCCCGGCAGCGCCTCCATGGCGGTCTCGGAGGAGACGCCGCAGACACCGTGCCGCTGCAGCAGTTCCAGGACCTTGTCCTGGTGCTGCCGCCCTGCCAGGACCACCAAAAGGTCACCGCGGAGAGCGTAGAACACGGCACCCCGGTGGTCATCGGCCAGCAGTTCCAGTGCCTCGAGCAGGTTCGGCGCCGGATTCTCCTGCCGCGAGGCGGTCACGAACAGCGGATCCCGCGGCAGCTGGCCCCACACCTGCCGCGCCGTTTTAACCGCGACGTCGGTGCTGCCCGCCAGCAGCTGCTCGAAGACGCCCGCGCGGAGATGCCTGCGAGCCGTGTCCAGGGTGCGGGCCTGCTCCAGCGCCAGGCTGGCCAGGCCGATCACGCTGTTGACGATGTCCGTCCTCGCCGGGTCCAGCGGTTCGATGGCACCCAGCACCAGCGCGCCGCGGAGGCTGCCTTTCCGGCCAAGGGTCTGCAGCGTCACCGACTGGCCCGCGATGTCCAGGTGCGAGGCGGAACGGGCCCCCAGGTCCAGGGCGCTGCGGACCTTCGCCGTGACGTCGCCGGCGATGTCGGAAGGAACGGGGCGGTTCCTGGGCATCCGCACGTAATTGCCGGCAGCGTCGTAAAGCGCCACCCAGCTGTGCAGCTGGCGTTCCAGCTCGCCGAGGATCGAGGTCAGCCCGTCAGGGCGCAGGGCCGCCCGGGAGATGGCACGCTGCGCCTGCAGGGACCATTCCGCCCGTGCGTGCTCCTCCTTGGCCAGGTAGTCAGCCACCATGCGGATGACTGCGATGAACGGCGTCCTGTCCGGAACCTCCAGCAGCGGAAGCCCGCGGTTCCGGCAGGCTTCCTCCAAGGCCGGCGGCAGCGTCCCGTGGATCACCTGTGTGGCGAAGCCCAGGCCCGCGATGCCGTGCTTCACCAAGCGTCCCACGTACCCGTCATAGCCGGTGCGGAACCCGCCCTCCACCGGGAACTGGGTTCCGTCGGTGAGCAGCAGCTGTCCGGCGTCGAGGAATGGCGTGGGGTCCTCCAGGTCGGAGCTGTGCACCCAGCTGACGGGCCCATCCAGGACCGGGGACCCGGCGTCGGGAACGACGAGGCGCAGCTTCAGTGCGCGGCTGCGGAGGAGGACGTTCAGGCTTGGCGGCATGCCGGACCCCTAGGGATGTGAAAACGTCGAACGGGATGGGACTGATTGTACAAAGGTATATCGGCCCGGGGTGGCCGTGGACCGGATGATGAAGGAACTCCCCAATCCTTCCACCGAGAGGAACCGTCATGGCCGCCAGCCAGGCAATCCTGGACTCCGCACTCACCAACGCTGCCGTCGCCAACACCGCAGTCCCCGGCGCAGCAGCCAGCAGCGGCACAGTAAGCAATGCCGACGTCGTCGCCCTGGACCGGGCGAACGTGTTCCACTCCTGGTCGGCGCAGAAGTCCCTGAACCCGATGGCGATCGCCGGCGGATCCGGGAGCACCGTCTGGGACCACGACGGCAACACGTACCTGGACTTCTCCAGCCAGCTGGTGAACACCAACATCGGCCACCAGCATCCCAAGGTCATCGCGGCCATCGCGCAGCAGGCAACCAGCCTGGCCACCGTGGCACCGGCACACGCCAACCACGTCCGGGCCACGGCAGCGGCCAAGATCCTGTCCCACGCTCCGGCCAATATGAAGAAGGTCTTCTTCACCAACGGTGGCGCCGATGCGAACGAGAACGCCATCCGGATGGCCCGGCTGCACACCGGGCGCGACAAGGTCATTTCCCGGTACCGCTCCTACCATGGCAACACCGGCGCGGCGATCGTCGCCACCGGGGACTGGCGCCGCATTCCCAACGAATACGCCCGCGGCCACGTCCACGTCTTCGGCCCCTACCTCTACCGCTCCGAGTTCTGGGCCGAAACGCCGGAACAGGAAACCGAACGCGCGCTGCACCACCTGCGCCGCGTCATCCAGGCCGAAGGCCCACAGTCCGTTGCGGCCGTGCTGCTGGAAACCGTCCCCGGCACGGCCGGCATCCTGGTACCGACGCCCGGCTACCTCGAGGGCGTGCGCGCACTGTGCGACGAGTACGGCATCGTGATGATCCTGGACGAGGTCATGGCCGGCTTCGGCCGCACCGGTGACTGGTTCGCCTTCGACGCCTTTAACGCCACCCCTGACCTCATCACCTTCGCCAAGGGCGTGAACTCCGGCTACGTCCCCGTGGGCGGTGTCATCATCTCCGGCGAGATCGCCTCCACCTTCGACGAGCGCGTCTTCCCCGGCGGCCTGACCTACTCCGGCCACCCCCTCGCCGCAGCCTCCGTCGTCGCGTCCATTGAGGCCTTCGAGGAGGAGGACATCGTGGGGAACGCCGCCCGGATCGGCCGCGACCATCTCGGACCCGGCCTGCGCGCCCTCGCCGGGAAGCACTCCGTGATCGGCGATGTCCGCGGCCGCGGCGTGTTCTGGGCGCTGGAACTCGTCCAGGACCGTACGTCCCGGACCCCTGTCAGCGCAGACTACATGGGCCGGCTCAAGGCGGAACTCCTGCGCCTGGGCCTGCTGCCCTTCATCGCGGACAACCGCATCCACGTTGTCCCGCCCGCCGTTGTCACGCCCGAGGAAGTGGCCACGGCCCTGGACATCTACGACCAGGCGCTGACCGCCGTCGGCCTTTAATCCGCTCTCGAACCTGGCCTTCAACGCCGGAGTTTTTGTACACGTATCGCGGCTTCAGGGGCCTCTAAGTCCCATTACCTGTACAAAAACTCCTGAGGAGGTCAGGCCGTTGCCTCGTCATCCGCGGCCGGGTCTTCAACGCCGGGAGCGGGCAGGAGGGTGTGGTCAACCTGGGCGGCTTCGATGAGCTGCGTCATGGCAAGGTGGATGTCCTCAGCCTGGGCACGGCTGAGGCCGAGCTTGGCCAGCATGGTGCCGGGCACGCCCATGGCCCTGTCCCGGAGGGCGGCCCCTTCGGGGGTCAGGCCCACGGCAAGGGAACGTTCATCCCCGGGTACGCGGCGGCGGGTGACATATCCCAGCGCTTCGAGCCGCTTGAGCAGCGGCGACAGGGTGGCCGGCACCAGGAGGAGGGCGTCGCTGATCTCCTTCACCGAGCGCGGGCTCCTTTCCCACAGTGCCAGCATCACCAGGTACTGCGGGTGGGTGAGGTTCAGCTCCTGCAGGACGGGCCGGTAGGCGCTGATGACGGTGCGCGAGGCGACAGCGAGAGCGAAGCAGAGCTGCCGCTCGAGCAGGAGGTCTTCCTCGCTCCCTGAAGGGGAAGTCATGATGCCATGATATCGAAGTGCCAAATCCGGCTACGGGAACATGGCGAGGAACAGGAACGCGGCGAACAGCACCAGGTGGATGGCACCCTGCAGCCGCGTGGCCCGGCCGGGCACCACCGTGAGTGTTCCCACGATAACGGTCAGCAGGAACAGGACTATTTGCGTGCCGCCGAGGCCCAGGGTCAGCGGACCCTGCAGCCAGATGCTGGCCACGGCGATGGCGGGAATCGTCAGGCCGATGCTGGCGATTGCCGAGCCGTAGGCAAGGTTGAGGCTGATCTGGATCCTGTTGCGGGACGCTGCCCTGGTGGCGGCAAGCCCCTCCGGCAGCAGGACCAGGAGCGCAATGACCACACCCACGAAGGACTCCGGAATCCCGGCCCGGGTGACACCAGCCTCAATGACGGGGGATACGGTTTTGGCCAGTCCGACGACGGCGACCAGCGCCGCGCACAGCAGCGCCAGGCTGATGTAGGTGGCCCGGTTGGTGGGGGTGGGGCCGTGGGGGTCGTCCTCGCCGTCGCCGGGGGACACGACGGGAAGGAAAAAGTGGCGGTGGCGGACCGTCTGGGTCAGCACAAACACGCCGTACAGAGCCAGCGAGGCCACGGCGGCGAAGCCCAGCTGCAGGGGAGAAAACTCCGGCCCCGGCCGCGATGATGTGAAGGTCGGCAGGACCAGCGTCAGGGTGGCCAGGGTGGTGACCACGGCCAGCGCCGCGCCGGCACCTTCCGGGTTGAACCGCGGAATGCCGTACCGGCGGGCGCCCACCAGCAGGGCAATCCCCACAATGCCGTTGGCGGTGATCATGACGGCGGCGAACACGGTGTCCCGCGCCAGTGAGTGGCTCCCTTCGCCGCCGGACGCGATCAGCGTGACGATCAGGGCAACCTCGATGATGGTCACGGCTACCGCCAGCACAAGCGAGCCGAAGGGCTCGCCGACACGGTGCGCGACCACTTCCGCGTGGTGCACCGCCGCGAGGACGGCGCCCACAAGTACCACCGCGATAACGGTGGCCAGCAGGGGCCCGGGGGAGACTCCCCAGGTCACGGCCAGCACGATCAGGCCGACGACGGGAACGACGGCGGTCCAGGACGATCGGAGCCGGGCCAGCACAGCGCTATTTTCTCAGTGCCGGCCCCTGCAGTGCCAGACCTCCGGTACTAGCCTTCACACTCCGAGCAGTACTTCTTGCCGTCCTTTTCGCGCGCGAGCTGGCTGCGGTGGTGGACCAGGAAGCAGGACATGCAGGTGAACTCATCCTCCTGCACCGGAACAACCTGGATCAGCAGCTCTTCGTGCGACAGGTCGGCACCGGGAAGGTCGATGCCTTCCGCGGTGTCCGCTTCCTCCACGTCCAGCAGGGCAGTCTGGGACCCGCCCTGCCGGGACTGGATGGCCTCGAGGGATTCGTTGGCCGGCTGGTCCTCTTGGGCCACGCGAGGGGCGTCGTAGTCAGTTGCCATGGTTTTTACTCCTTCGGCTGAGCGCCCGGACGGCGCACATTCGCAGGACTCAACGAGTGGGCGCCGCCAGGTATTCCCGAAAACCGGGGACGGGTTAAGGTCCCCAAAGTTTAGAGGATGATTTCGCGGGTCATGCCGAACGGAACCTCATCGGAAAGCGTGGCGGTGTAGCTCCCGGGCCGGTTGCGCGTGACCATGATGCCGTGGGTTCCGGTGGCCATGGCCGCTTCCTGAAGGCACTTGACGGCAGCATCGAGCCGTTCGTCGAGGACCTTGCGGTTGTCTACGTGGATGTCGATGGTTTGGGTAGTGCTGGGCATGCGTGTCCTTTGGGCAGTTCAAAATTTGGGCTTTTCAGAAATTGTGGGCCGCGTGCGGAATGGCGGCAGGGAGCTCCGGGATCACTGCGTACGCAGCGGCGCCGGGCGCCAATATGTGCGGCCGGTAGGCCGCTGGTGCACCGCCCCCACGGGGCTCTGATAAAGCCGGTCCACGCATACTGTCTCGCGTGCATCTTGTTCGGTGCCTGCATAAAAGTAGAACGGCGGGGCCAGCACTTTGTCAATGTATTGGCACTCCCGGGTTAGGCTGTTCCGTGCTTCGACTGAAACGCCTTGCGGTTCTCAGCCTGTTCGCGTTCTGCGCCATCACCGGGCTGGCCTTCTGGCTCCCCGGTATGGCCGGGTCAGGCATGCCCGACGCTGACATGCGGCACGCGGCCCCGCCGCAGGCAGCGGGGAAGTTCGTCCCGCTGGGAAGCGGCAGCACGCACGCCGTGAACATCACCAGGACCGTTGACCCGGGTTGGCTGGCGCGGACCGCCGTCCGGACAGGAATTCCAGCGCGGGCCCTTCGGGCATATGTTGCCGCCGCAGGCGCGGCCAACGAAGCGGCGCCGGCGTGCAGAATGGGCTGGAACACCGTGGCCGCCGTCGGGTTCGTTGAATCCAAGCATGGTGCCCTTGGCGGCGGCCGGCTGACGGCATCGGGGGAGGTGACCGGCCCCATCGTCGGCCCCGGCCTCAACGGTGAAGGCTTCGCGGCCATTGCAGACACCGACGGCGGCGCGCTCGACGGCGATCCCCGCTGGGACCGCGCCGTTGGACCCATGCAGTTCATCCCGTCCACATGGAAACTGGCGGGACAGGACGCCAACGGGGACGGCGTTGCTGATCCGCACAACATCGACGATGCCGCCCTCAGCGCCGCCGGCTACCTGTGCGCCGGGGGCCGGGACCTCACCTCGGCGCAGGGGTGGAGCGATGCCATCTGGTCCTACAACCAGTCCGGGGCCTACCTGAGCCAGGTGGGCGGAAAAGCTGTTGAATATGCGGAGCAGGCCGGGCCTGACAAGTAGGCCCGGCCTGCTCCGGAGGTGCTGTTTTCTGCTCAGGTTCGGTGCATGTCAGACCCGGTGCGGGGAGCCCAGTTCCACCGGCTCCTCATCCATCAGATAGGCCGATTCGGAGTGGGCCGCGATGTCGATCCCGCGGAGTTCGGCGGCCTCGTCGATGCGGAGGCCGACCGTGATGTTGAGGACCTTGGCGATGACCCAGGTGACGGCAAAGGAGTAGGCAAGAGTGGCCACTGTCGCGACCGTCTGGATGCCGAGCAGGTCGAACCCTCCGCCGTAGAAGAGTCCGTTGATCTTGTTCGGTGCGGCGTCCGTGGCGAAAAGCCCGATCAGCAGGGTTCCGATGATGCCGCCGATGAGGTGCACGCCGACGACGTCGAGTGAGTCGTCAAAGCCGAGCCGGAACTTCAGCTCGATGGCCAGGGAGCAGACGGCACCGGCGATGATGCCGATGGCCAGTGCGCCGAGGGGGCTCACGGCACCGCAGGCCGGGGTGATGGCCACCAGGGCTGAAATCAGGCCGGACGCGGCGCCCATGCTGCTGGCGCTGCCGAGCCGGATGCGTTCGACGAGGGTCCAGGCGAGCAGGCCGGCGGCGCCGGCCACGGCGGTGTTCAGGAAGACCACCGACGCCGAGTGCCCGGCCGTCAAGGCGGAGCCGGCATTGAATCCGAACCACCCGGCCCACAGCAGCCCCGCTCCGACGAGCACCAGCGGGCGGCTGTGCGGGCGGACGTGCTCGCTCTTGGGCCACCCGGCGCTGCGGCCCAGGACCAGTGCGAGGGCGAGGGCGGCAATTCCGGCGTTCATGTGCACAGCCGTTCCGCCGGCGAAGTCGACCGCCTTGAGGTTGTTGACGATCCAGCCGCCGGTCACTGCGCCGTCCGCAGAGCTGAAGGCGAAAACCCAGTGGGCCACCGGGAAGTAAACCATGGTTGCCCACAGGGCGGCGAAGGTCATCCACGCGCCGAACTTCATCCGGCCGGCCGCAGCCCCGGCAATGATGGCGGTGGTGATTCCGGCGAAGAACAGCTGGAAGGCGGCGAACAGGGCGGGCGGTATGGCGGCGTCGGGATCCTCGGCCAGCAGTCGGTCCATGCCAAAGTACTCGGTGGCATCGCCGATGAGGCCGGCTCCGCCGATGGAATTGCCGAAGACCATCGAGTAGCCGAACACCGCCCAAAGCACCGCGACGACGCTGACGCCGCCGAAGCACATCATCATCATGTTCAGGATCCTGCGCGAACCCACCATCCCCCCATAGAAGAGGGCAAGCGCGGGGATCATCATGCACACCAGGGCGCTCGCGGCGAGAATCCAGGCAACATCTCCAGAATTCATGGAACTCCAATCGGGGAGGGGGAAGACGGGCGGCTTTAGCGGCCGTTCGGGGAAATGCGTGTCTAACAACGTGAAATCAGGATTCCTCACAGTGAACGCCCATGGGTTTCGGGCCGGTTAACTTTCCGTTGCGATCAGTCGCAGTGGGAGGGTGTCCGGAATTAGCAAACTTCGGGTGCCCGATCATGGCCTCGCTTTGGCTACTATTGTTCAACGATGTTTCCTGATGGGTAACGTTTCGACCGAGCAAAGGACCCTGAAATGTGCGGAATAGCCGCGCTGCAGCTGCGCAATCCCCTGCTGCGCCCCCGGCTGGGCAGCCTTCTGTCCGCCATGATGTGCCAGATCGTGGACCGCGGCCCGGACTCCGCCGGCCTCGCCGTCTATGACACCCCGGGCCTCGTTTCCGGCAACACCTCAACACTCAGCTTGCTGGGCAAGGACCAGGGCCTGCCGGCAGCGGGGATCGCCGCGGCGCTCGAGAATCTGCTGCCCGCCTCTGCCGGGACATCCGTCAAAGTGGTGGGCGACACGACTTTCGTCAGTTCCGCCGTCGACACCGGGCTGCTCGCCAAGGCAGTGCGCGCAACCCTTCCGGACTCCACCATCATCGGCCGTGGAGAGCGCGTCGCCGTCATGAAGGGCGTGGGCCACCCGATGGACATCGCCGCGGAGCACGGGCTGGAGGCCATGTCCGGCAGCCAGGGCGTGTCCCACACCCGCATGGCCACAGAGTCAGCCGTCACGGCCGGCGGCTCCCACCCGTTCTCCGTGGCAGACGACCTGTGCCTGGTCCACAACGGCTCGTTCTCCAACCACGCCACGATCCGCCGGGAGCTGCTGCGTGAAGGCGTCGTCTTCGACTCGGACAACGACACCGAAGTGGGCGCCCGCTACATCGCCTCCCGTCTGCAGCAAGGCGACACCCTGGAGGAGGCCCTGACCAACCTGGGCAAGGTCTTCGACGGCTTCTACACGCTCGTCGTCACCACCGCCGACAGCATGGCCGTGGTCCGCGACCTCATCGCCTGCAAGCCGGCCATCATCGCCGAAACCGCCGACTACGTGGCCATGGCTTCCGAGTACCGCGCCCTTGCATCCCTGCCCGGTATCGAAACCGCCCGCATCTTTGAACCGGAACCCGGAAAGGTCTACACATGGTCACTCTGATCGAAACTGAGACGCAGGATTGCCCGACCGCCAGCGATGGCGTTCCCGCCCTGGTGGACCTCGCCGACAGCCCGGTCCGTGACCTCAACCAGGCCCTGCACGACGCCGTCGACGGGCAGTCCTGGACCGTCGAGAACCCGGGTGGAAAGCACAGCCTCGCGGTCGGCATCGACGCGGATATCGAGGTCGCCATCAACGGCCATGCCGGCTATTACGCCGCCGGGATGCACCAAAAGGGTGCGGTGACCATCAACGGCAATGCCGGCGTCGGACTCGCGGAGAATATCATGTCCGGGAGGGTCCATGTGAAGGGCGACGCCTCCCAGTCGGCGGCGGCCACCGGCCACGGCGGACTCGTGGTGATCGACGGCAACGCCGGAGCCCGCTGCGGGATCTCCATGAAGGGGGTGGACATCGTGGTGGGCGGCAACATAGGCCACATGTCCGCCTTCATGGCCCAGGCCGGCAGGCTCGTGGTCTGCGGCGACGCCGGGGACGCCCTGGGTGACTCCATCTACGAGGCCCGCATCTACGTGAAGGGAGCCGTTGCGTCCCTCGGCGCGGACTGCATCGAGAAGCCGATGAAGGCCGAGCACCTGGAGGAGCTCGCCGGGCTGCTCGCCGCCGCCGGCCGCACCGACAATCCGGCGGACTTCAAGCGCTACGGCTCGGCCCGCAACCTCTACCACTTCAGCGTCCACAACTCGACGTCTTACTAGAAGGGCAACCACCATGACAACCGAGGAACTGGGCCTGCGCGAATCAGCCACGTTCGACCGCGCCGCCATCGCCGACATCCAGCGGGCCGCCGCCACCGGCGTCTACGACATCCGCGGCTGGGGAGCCAAGCGCAAGGTCCCGCATTTCGATGACCTGCTCTTTCTGGGCGCCTCCATGTCCCGCTACCCGCTGGAGGGCTACCGCGAAAAGTGCGGCACCGACGTCGTTCTTGGCGACCGCCACGCCTCAAAGCCGCTGCACCTGCAGATCCCGGTGACCATCGCCGGCATGAGCTTCGGGGCCCTGTCCGCCAACGCCAAGGAGGCGCTGGGCCGCGGCGCCAGCGAGGTGGGCACTTCCACCACCACCGGCGACGGCGGCATGACGCCGGAGGAGCGCGGGCAGTCCAAGCACCTGGTGTACCAGTACCTGCCCTCGCGCTACGGCATGAACCCGGACGACCTCCGCAAGGCCGACGCGATCGAAGTGGTGCTCGGCCAGGGCGCCAAGCCCGGCGGCGGGGGCATGCTGCTCGGGCAGAAAATCACCGAGCGCGTCGCCGGGATGCGGACTCTGCCGGTCGGCATCGACCAGCGCTCCGCCAGCCGCCACCCGGACTGGACAGGACCCGACGACCTGGAAATCAAGATCGGCGAGCTCCGCGAGATCACGGACTGGAAGACGCCCATTTATGTCAAAATCGGTGCGTCCCGCCCCTACTACGACACCGCCCTTGCCGTGAAGGCCGGAGCCGATGTCGTCGTCGTCGATGGCATGCAGGGCGGCACCGCCGCCACGCAGCAGGTGTTCATCGAAAACGTCGGGATCCCCACCCTGGCCGCCATTCCGCAGGCCGTCCAGGCATTGCAGGAACTCGGCCTGCACCGCAAGGTCCAGCTCATCGTCTCCGGCGGCATCCGCACCGGCGCCGACGTCGCCAAGGCCATGGCCCTCGGTGCCGACGCCGTTGCCATTGGCACCGCGGCACTGATTGCGCTGGGCGACAACGACCCCCGGTATGCCGCCGAATACGCGGCCCTGGGATCGGCGGCAGGCTTCTACGACGACTTCCAGGCCGGCCGGGACCCTGCCGGGATCACCACGCAGGACCCGGAGCTCGCATCCCGCCTCGATCCGGCGGAGGGCGGCCGGCGCCTGGCCAACTACCTGCGGGTCCTGACCATGGAAGCCCAGACCATCGCCCGGGCCTGCGGCAAGTCGCACCTGCGCAACCTCGAGCCGGAGGACCTGGTGGCCCTGACCATCGAGGCGTCGGCCATGGCACGGGTTCCGCTCGCCGGCACCAGCTGGATCCCGGGAGTGCAGTGAGAACTCCGCCTATGATGGCCTGATGACGGATCAGGCGGGCGAAGCGCAGGACATGGCCACGGAGAACACCGGCGACGGCGTGGCCGGCAGGCTGGAGCGGATCATTGCCGGCCAGGTCCGCCACTACAGGACGGCGAACGGGCTCTCCGCGTCGGAGCTGGCATCGCGGACCGGCATGTCCAAGGCCATGATTTCCAAGATTGAAACCGCCAGCACGTCCTGTTCCCTGACTACCCTCCAGCGGCTGGCGGACGGGCTGAGGATCCCGGTCACTGCGCTGTTCCGCGGGGCGGACACGGACCGGGACGCCACCTTCACCAAGAGCGGCCAAGGCAGCCTCACCGTGCGCAGCGGAACCCAGCACGGGCACGAGTACCGGGTGCTGGGGACCCTGAAGGGCCGCACTGACGCCATCGAACCGACGCTGGTGACGCTGACCGACGCGTCCGACGTTTTCCCGTTGTTCCAGCATCCCGGCACCGAGTTCATCTACATGCTCGACGGCCGGATGGTCTACGGCCACGGTGCATACGAATACACGATGGAACCCGGTGATTCCCTGCTCCTGGACGGCGAAGGCCCGCATGGCCCGCTGGAGCTGCTGGACCTGCCCATCCGGTTCCTGGCCATCGCGGCCAGGTAGGCAGAAGCGTCAGGCCCCGCCCCGCCGGCTCACCATCTCGTTGATCCAGGCCGGGGCATAGGGCGACGTGCAGTTCGGCGGCGTCGGGTAGTCCTTCAGGACTTCCAGCCGTTCACCGATGTCAATAGCCCGGGCGCGGTGGTCCGCATGCTCGATGCCGATCTGTGTCAGCGTGTGGTTCATCGCCCACTGCAGGCGGTCCGGGGCGTCCTTCATGTCCGCCTCGATTGTGTCCAGCAGCCCCGGCAGGTCGAGTCCCTCAGGCTTCTTCGCCACCCGCTCGGTGGTCAGGGCCCAGCCGGCGCTGGCGACCACCTGGTCCGGATCGGCGGTCCAGGCGACGCGCAACTCCTCGGCATGCGGGCTCTTCTTCACCACGTAGTTCACCAGCCAGTCGTGGATTTTAGGCTCACGGCCCTGGCGCACCATAGCGTCCAGTTCCTGCCGGCCGAAGGATTTCGGCCGGCAGAGCAGCACTGCCAGCAGCCGGGCGGCCGTGTCCTCCGTCGCCCATAACCCGACGGCCAGGCCGTGCTGGGTCTTGAGCCGCTTGGCGACCGCGCGCAGCCTGGACAGGTTCACGCCGTGGTCATCCCCGCGCCTCCGGTTCACCTCGCGCACGCTGGGATCCTCGAGCGCAGCCAGTTCCGCCAGGACTTCATCAATCGTTGTCTCGGTCATCCCTGCTCCTGCCCGCCAGCTGCTTTCGGTCGTATTCTACGGCGCGGAGGTCCCTCACACCTGAGTCAACAACTCAGAGCATGTTCGCAAAATGAACGAGATGGTTATTTATTGAACGCACGAGTAGAGTGGTGCATGACACAATTTTCGTGGAAGGAAGAGCATGCAGATTCCCGGCGAGACGAGCAGGCCCAGCCCCCTCACGGCACCGGAACTGAACCTCACCATCTACACCGGACCCATTGAGCTGTCCACGGCCACCCGCGGCGTCCTGGCCGAGCACGCCGCCGGGCAGCCTGCGGTGCAGCAGGCAGCGTCGGCGCACTAGAGGGGACTGCAGGAAAGCATGGAACTGGACGGCAAAGTCGCACTGGTCACCGGCGGCGGGCAGGGCATAGGGAGGGGCATCGTTGACCGGTTCCTGGCGGAGGGGGCGCAGGTCGCCGTCGTTCAGCGGCGGGAACTGGGGGAGGACCTGCTGCAGCATCCGGGCGTCCTCGGCATCCGGGCCGATCTCAGCGATGCCGCAGCCATCAGGGCGGCTGCCGATCAAACCGCCGCCCACTTTGGCGGCATCGACATCCTGGTCAACAATGCCGGCGTCATGTTTGAGCGCAGCATCGCGGACATCACGCTGGACGAATGGGACCTGATGATGGCGCTGAACCTGCGTGCCCCGCTGTTCCTTGCCCAGGCTGCCCTGCCCCACCTGCAGCGGCGGGGTGCTGGAAGCATCATCAACGTCGGTTCCATCGAAGGGCTGTCGGCGAATCCGCTGCACGCCGCCTATTGCGCGTCAAAAGCCGGCATCCACGGAATGACGCGGGCCATGGCAGTGGACCTGGGCAAGGACGGCATCCGCTGCAACGCCATCGCCCCCGGCTGGATCGCTTCGGAGCTGAGCGAAAACTACCTTGAGTCCCAGCCGGACGCGGACAGCGCACGGGAGGCGCTGAACCGCCTCCACCCCATTGGCCGCGTGGGCCAGCCCACCGATGTCGGGGACCTTGCGGTCTTCCTGGCCAGTGACCGGTCAGGCTTCCTGACCGGAGAGATTGTGGTGCTCGACGGCGGCAGGACGGCCAAGCTGCCGCTTCCGTTTTAGCGCGGCTTCCCCCGCGCTGGCCGTCAGCCGGAATGGACTAAGGTCAAAGCAACACGTCCCAGAAAGGCGGTCCCTGCCGGTCCATGAGTGCGCCCGGATACCTTGCGGCCTCGGTACCCCCGAGGATGGCCATGGCCGGTTCGGCCGTAGCCATCCCCATCCTCGCAGTGCAGCAGCTGAACGACGTGGGGATCGGCGGTGCGCTGGTGGCGGTGTCCCTCGGCCCAAGCGTCCTCGCCGCGCCGCTCGCCGGTGCCGCGCTCGACCGTGCCAGGCGCCCGGCCCTGCTCGTGGCGGTTTCCGGAGCGCTCACTGCAATCGCCTTTGCCGTGACCGCATTCCTCGGCCAGCTCCCGCTGCCGCTGGTGTTCGCCTGCCTGGCCGTAGCAGGAGCGGTCTCGCCCTTCTATATGGGGGGACTTTCCAGCTTCGTCGCCGATGTCATCCCTGACGGCCGCCGGGCGTTTGCCTTCGATGCCCTTTCCTACAATGTCTCGGCGGTCGCCGGTCCGGCCTTCGTGGCGATCATGGCCCTGTTCCTCCCGGCCCCGGCCTCGCTGGCGGTGCTGGCGGCCACGGCTGCCGCAGGAGCAGTCAGCGTCGGCTTCGCCGGGCTGAAGCCGCACTCATCCGCCCGGGTTTCACCGTGGCAGGCGGTCGCCGCCGGGCTGAACCGGATCTTCAGCCACCGCCCCCTGGCCGTGGTCACGGCCGCGTCCACCCTGAGCCAACTTGGCCAGGGCGGCCTGGCGATCGCCGCCGTCGCCCTTTCCATCGAACGGATCGGGTCGCCGGGCGACGGCGCACTCGTGGTGACTTCATTCGCCGTCGGCAGCCTCTTCGGCGCCCTGTTGGAGACGGTCCGTCCCACCCGGGCCCGGCCGCACGCCGTCATGATGGCCGGTTTCTTCGCCACGGGCCTGCTGACGGTCGGCGCCGCCGTCGACATCGGGACGGCCTGGACCGTCGTCGCCATCGGCTTGTCTGGTGTCTTCACGGCGTCCACCGCCGCCGCGATGCTTTTCCTCCGCAACCATCTGAGCCCCCCGCACCTCAGATCCCAAGTGTTCACGGTGGGCGCGGGCCTGCGCGCCAGCGCCTCGGCCGGCGGCGCAGCCCTGGCCGCCTCCGCCACCGGTTTGGGCGGGGCACTGAGCCTTGCCCTCGTCGGCATAGTCTGGGTCGCCTCCGCCGCCCTGATGGCCGCCTATCCGAAAGCTGGCCAAGGGGAAGCCTGACCGTTCGCTCCTGGCGATGGAGAGACGGGCCAGCAAATACACCCGATATAGTGGAGTGCACTATGGACGACCCTCCTTCACATATGCCCTGGCCCCTCATCCTTTTGACCGGCACGCCGGTTATCACGGGAGAGGGGCGCCCCCAATGAATGAATGGATCATGATCGGGATCGGCCTGATCCTGACAGTCGGCACCGGATTCTTCGTCGCATCCGAGTTTGCCCTGGTCAATCTTGACCGCAACGACCTGGAAGCGCGCCAGGCCCGGGGTGAGAAACGCCTTGCCCCCACCATCAAAGCCCTGAAGATCACCTCAACGCACCTGTCCGGTGCGCAGCTGGGCATCACCCTCACCACCCTCCTGACCGGCTACACCTTCGAGCCGGCCATCAGCAAGCTGCTGAGCGGGCCGCTGACGGCAGCCGGTTTGCCGGAAGGCCTCGTGCCCGGCGTCGGTGCCGTCGTCGCGATTTTCATCGCCACCATCTTCTCGATGGTGATCGGCGAACTGGTGCCCAAGAACTTCGCGCTCGCGCTGCCGCTGGCCACGGCCAAGGTGGTGGTCCCGTTCCAGGCCCTGTTCACCACGGTGTTCAAGCCCGTCATCCTGCTGTTCAACAACACGGCGAACGCCGTCATCAGGTCCTTCGGCATCGAGCCCAAGGAGGAACTCTCGGGCGCCCGCAGCGCCGAGGAACTGAGCTCGCTGGTCCGCCGTTCCGCGGTGGAAGGCGTTCTTGACCTGGACCACGCGGCCCTGCTGCACCGGACGCTGCGCTTCGCCGAGCACAGCGCCGGCGACGTCCTGACGCCCCGGGTGCGGATGACCGCCGTCAACACCGACGACACGGCCGAGCAGATCATCGCGCTGGCCAGCTCCACCGGCTACTCGCGGTTTCCGGTCATCGGCAGGGACCGGGACGATGTGCTTGGCGTGCTCCACGTGAAGCAGGCCTTCGCCGTCGCCCTGGAGGAACGCGCCAGCGTCCTCGCTGCCGACCTGATGATCGAACCGCTCATGGTCCCCGAATCCATGGGCGTGGACTCCCTGCTGGTGCTGCTCCGAAAACAGGGCCTGCAGGTGGCCATCGTCTCCGACGAGCACGGCGGAACGGCCGGCATCGTTACGCTCGAGGACCTGGTGGAAGAGATCGTCGGTGAACTGGAGGACGAGCACGACCGCGCCCGTGTGGGTGTGGTCCGGACCGGCCGGTCCATCACCTTCGATGCGTCGCTGCGCCCGGACGAGCTCCTGGACCGCACCGGCATCCCCGTTCCCGACGGCGAGGACTACGACACGGTGGCCGGTTTCGTCGCGGACCGGCTGGACCGCATCCCGGAACTCGGCGACGAGGTGGCCATCGAGGGCGGCACGCTCCGTGTGGAGCGGGTTGCCGGCACCCACGTCGGGCGGCTGAAGTTCACGCCCGAGGAATCGGCAGAGCCGCCCAAGAGCGCGCACGACAGGATCATCGACAGCCTCACACAGGAGCTGACCCATGAGTGAATACCTCCCGGGCATCATCTGGCTCGCCGTCCTGCTGGTGGTCAACGCCTTCTTCGTGGGGGCCGAATTTGCCGTCATCTCGGCCCGGCGGTCACAGATCGAGCCCAAGGCGGAGGCTGGAAGCAAGGCCGCGAAAACCACCTTGTGGGCCATGGAGCACGCCACGCTCATGCTGGCCACGAGCCAGCTGGGCATCACCGTCTGTTCGCTGGTGATCCTGAACGTCTCCGAGCCGGCCATCCACCACCTGCTGGAAATCCCGCTGGGCCTGACGTCCCTGTCGGGGGAGGCGATCGGCATCATCGCCTTCGTGACGGCGCTGCTGCTGGTGACCTTCCTGCACGTGGTGCTCGGCGAAATGGTCCCCAAGAACATCTCGTTCTCGGTCCCCACCCGCGCGGCGCTCATCCTGGCCCCGCCGCTGGTGATGGTGGCGCGCGTGTTCAAACCGGTCATCTGGACCCTGAACGGCATCGCCAACTCCATCCTTCGGCTGTTCCGGGTGGAGCCCAAGGACGAAGCCACCAGCGCCTACACCCTGGACGAGGTGGCCACCATCGTGGAGCAGTCCACGAGGGAAGGCGTCCTGACCGACAGCACGGGAACCCTCACAGCCGCCTTCGAGTTCACGGCGAAGACCGTGGCCGACGTTGAGGTGCCCATTGATGAGATGGTGCTGCTGCCGGCGTCGTCGACCCCGGCGGATATCCAGCGGGCGGTTGCCGAGCACGGCTACTCCCGCTACATCCTGACCGACGACGACGGCGACCCCTCCGGCTACCTGCACCTGAAGGACGTCATGGACCTCACCACGGCGGAGAAGTTCCGCCGGCCGGTGCCGGAAAAACGCATCCGCCGGCTGGCCTCGACCTTCCGCGGCAGCGAACTGGAGGACGCCCTGGCCACCATGCGCCGCACCGGCGCCCACGTGGCCCGGGTCTTCGACGCGCGGGGGAACACCACCGGCGTGCTGTTCCTTGAGGACATCATCGAGGAACTGGTGGGCGAGGTGCAGGACGCCACCAGCAGCAGCTGACGCCTCAAGACCCACAAACAGAAGTCCGGTGCCTGGCGGCTGATTGCCGCCAGGCACCGGACTCGGTGGTTAAGGGCTCGGTACTACTTGTTGGCCACCGTCAGCGGTCCTGCCGTGCCGCCTACGGTGGATTCAACCCACACGGTGCCGGGGTTGGTGGTGCCGGCCGCTGCATTGCGGAGCCGGAGCGTCCACACGCCGCCGGTTTCCGGGGCCACCGCTGCGGTGACAGCTGCCTGGCCGAGTACCCTACCCGCCGCGCTGCCGACGCGGACGGTGATGGTGCCGCCCACTACGGAGCTGGTGCCGTTGACCCTGAAGTCGCCGCTCTTCCACTGGGCGCTGCTGATGGTAACCCGGTCAGTAGCGGGAACCACCTTCACCTCGTCCGTCCGGACCGTCGTGCCCACCGTAACCGTCAGCCGGAAGACGAGCGGGTTGTTCGTCATTGGCGTCCGGTAGAGGGGAAGGCTGAACGTCGGCTTGAGCGTGGTGCCTCCGTTCAGCGTCACCTTGTTCGGATCGGTAGCGCTGCTGAGGACCTGCTCCCACTTGTAGGTCGCCCCGGTGGTGGTTGAACCGGTGCCGTCCAGGGTCACCGTGGTGGCCGTGGTGCGGCGGACAACGTTCTGGTCGGGCCCTGCGGAGGCCACGACTGCGCCCTGCACGGTGACGGCTACGGTCTTCTCGGACTCCGGACCCGTGCCGTTGCTGTTGGTGGCCTTTACGGTGAACTGGTAGGCAGTGTCGCCGCTGAGGCCGTCATAGACCAGGGTGGTGACGCCGCCGGCCACCGTCTTGGGTGCACCGAAGGCCGTGCCGTCGGCGGTGTAGGCCTGAACGGAGTAGCCGGTGATGGTCAGGCCGGTTGCGCCCGGGTTCGGGGCAGTCCAGGACAGCGTTGCCGTGCCCTGGCCGACGACCGGTGCGCTGGCGAATGTCGGAGCCGCCGGTACGGGGTCGTTGGTGACGGTGAAGAGGGCCTCGCTGGTTGCGGAGACGTTGCCGGACGGGTCAAAGGCCACAAACTTCAGGGTAGTCGTGGACGCGATCTCCATCGGGGCCGTGTAGCGGATTGCCGAGTCTGACAGCACTCCGCCGGAGAGGAGCGGATCCGAGCCGTCAACGGTGTAGTAGATGTCGCTGCCTGTCTCGCTGGCCGCCAGCGTAACCGTTCGCGCCACCGCCGAAGTGCCGCCGTTCGGCGTGGCAGAGACCGTGGGTGCCGTGGTGTCCGTGACCGGGATGGCGTGTGCGGCGGGGAAGGACTCGCCGACGCTGCTGACGCCGACCACGTAGATGTCGTACTCCTCACCGGCGGACAGTCCGGTGATCATGGTGCCGGTGGCAGCCTTGCCGGAGATGCGCTTGCCGATCTCCACCGTTTCGTTGTTCGTCCAGGTCTTGCCGACGGCGACGGCACGGTAGCCCGTGATGTCGGGAGTGCCGGGGATGGCTTCGGCCGGCGTCCAGTTCAGCTTCAGTCCGCCGGAGACCTTGGCAGCTGTGATTCCCGAGGGCGCGGGAGGCCCGGACTGCAGCGGACCGTTGGGGCAGCCGCCCATGCCGGGGCCGCCGGGCTCGCCGTATTCGGAGATGGTCAGGCCCTGCCGGTTGGCGTCGGCGTCCTCGAGCTCCCAGGCCATGGCGCGCTCGCCGAGCCCTGCGTTCGCGGCGATTTCGGCGTTGGCAGGATCATCAAAGATGTAGGTGGCGGTGAAGGTATCGCCCGTGACTTCCAGGCCGGAGGAGTAGCCGCCCTTGTCCGACGGGGTCATCGGGCCGGGAACGGCGCGGATGTCACGGCGGGCGATGCTGGTGTCCTTCAGGGCCGGCTCAATGATGCGCTGTTCCAGCTGCGCCGGATTGACGCCGGCTCCGATGTGTCCCTTCACGGTGAGCGTGCTGCCGCTGAGTTCGGAATCGCCCGTCACGTAGGTGTCCTGGACCGTCGTCTCGCCGGCGGCAGTGGTGCCGAACCGCATGGACACGACATCGCCCGGGCGGATGTCGGGAGTGATGTTCAGGCCGGTGCCGGCACCCCAGCAGACGCCGCCGGGGTGGTTGACCTCAAACGCGACGCCGCCGGCGTCGACCACTGCCTCCGCCGAGCCGATGATCTTGCCGGCACGCTTGACTTCAAGGGTGGCGGTCTCGCCGGCGTGCCCCTCATATCCCTCGATGGAGACGAAGTCGCGGTCGGGGAAGACAACAATGTTGTCCGGGAACGCCGGTACGGCCGCGTTGGCGGCCGGAATGGCGAACATGGACGTTGAGCAGATGACCGCGGAGACGGTGGCAAGGACGCCGGCCCTGCGGGCGCCGGGAAGGCGAGAAGTGTGCGCTCCCGGCTCGTTTTGTGCTGATTTCATGATGACCTCATCGATCCGAGGTGCGCGACCTTCACGCACAATCACAGAATCAAGAAGGCCCCTTGGGGAAACGCTGGGTGTTTTGGCCCGCGAAAATCACTTCCGGCCCCGGTTTAGCCACACCTTTTAGTCCCCCCACCCGGAGGGGCCCGTGAGGGGGCCAACAGCGGTTTGCCCACGTGAGCGCGGGAGTTTCAGGCATTCGGCCGGAGGGAGGACCAGCACCCCCCGCGGGATTGCGAACCCCCCCTCCCCCCGCGCGGGGGAGCGGAATTCCGGCATTTTCCAAGGGGGCGCCGGAAGCCGGGGCCCGCCGGCGGCCTCAGCCCTGGCGCGCTTTCTTTGCTGCCTTCCGGGCAGCCTCCTCCTTGACCCGCTGGGCCTCGGCGCGGACAGCGGCATGGGTGGCCCGCTCGGCAACCAGCCACGCGGGGGGAGTCTGCAGCAGCGCGGTGATGTCCGCCGTCGTCAGCGCCTCTTCAACACCGGCGCGGGCAAGTCCGCTGATGGAGATGTTGAGCTTCTGGGCCACCACCGGGCGGGGGTGCGGGCCGTTGCGGCGCAGCTCGGCCAGCCACTCCGGCGGGTTGGACTGCAGCTCGGCGAACTCCTCGCGGGTGATGGCTGAATCCTGGAACTCCTGGGGCGTCGCAGGCAGGTAGATGCCAAGCTTCTTGGCAGCGGTGGCCGGCTTCATGGACTGGGAGTTCGCAGAGGTCATGCATTAAGGGTATCCGCAGTACTGTGAAGGTGTGTCCGCTGAAGATGAACCCACTCTGGAACCGGCCGCGCCGGACTCCCCGCCGCGCGAGCTCCGCTTCGCCTACGTCGCGGGAGTGACGCCGGGAAAGTGGATCCGGCGCTGGGAGGAGCGGATGCCGCACGTTCCCCTGCGTTCTTTCATGTCCGACGACGGCACCCAGCTGTCGGTGCTGCGTAACGGTTCCGCGGACCTCAGCTTTGTCCGGCTCCCGGTGGAGCGCGAAGGCCTCAACGTCATCCCGCTGTATGAGGAACAGCCTGTGGTGGTGGCGCCCAAGGGGCACGAAATCAGCGTGTTCGAAGAGGTGGCGCTGGAGGACCTCGCCGAGGAAACGTTCCTCGACGCCGATGAACTGGGCGGGCAGGAAATGGCCCTGCAGGTGGTGGCGTCCGGCGCGGGCCTGCTGATCCTTCCGATGTCCGTGGCGCGGCATTTCAATGTCAGGAACACCGTGGCCCGCCGCCTCACAGGGGCAGCGGGAACACAGATCGCACTGGCCTGGCCCAGCGACGCTACGGATGACGTGATTGAGGAGTTCATCGGCATTGTCCGCGGCCGCACGGCGCAGAGCTCGCGGCAGCCCTCCGCCCGCCAGGAGAAACCGAAAAAGACGCCCAAGCCGGACCACCGGGGCGGCGCCGGCGCGGGCGCGCAGAAGCCGAAGATCGCCCAGCGCTACGCCCCCAACCCGGACAAGGGGAGGGGCCGCGGCTCGCGGAAAAAGGGCAAGCGGTAGCCCGCAGTATTGCCAAAGGACCGCGCCGAGGTCACCCTGAAGACAGGTCACGCCGAGGCCGGAAACCCGGCCGCGGTTCCAGGTAACCGGTACTGCTGTGGAGGCCAACCATGAGCGCGACATCCCGTGAAGTGTCCGACTCAACCCCGGCGGGCGACGCGCCGGAGCTGAAACGGGTCCTCGGACCAAAGCTACTGCTCCTCTTCATCGTCGGCGATATCCTCGGCGCCGGCGTGTACGCGGTCACCGGGACCATGGCCGGAACGGTGGGCGGAATTGTGTGGCTGCCGTTCCTGCTGGCCTTCATCGTGGCCACACTGACCGCCTTCTCGTACCTGGAACTGGTCACGCAGTACCCGCAGGCGGCAGGCGCAGCGCTTTACACACACAAGGCCTACGGCATCCACTTCGTCACGTTCCTGGTGGCGTTCGCCGTCGTCTGCTCCGGCATCACCAGCGCCTCGACGTCCGCGAATGTGCTCGCCCAGAATTTCTTCGGCGGCCTGGAGATCAACGGCTGGATGGAGGCGCCCGCCCAGGGGGTGGTCACAGCGGTGGCCCTCGGCTTCATGCTGCTGCTGGCGCTGATCAACCTGCGCGGCGTGGGGGAGAGCGTGAAGTTCAACGTGGTGCTTACCCTGGTGGAGATGACCGCCCTGTGCATCGTGATCGGGGTCGGCTTCTACGTGATGGCGCAGGGCGGCGGAAACGTCGGGCAGATTACGGTTTTCACCGACGGCCAGGACAAGGGCCTTTTCCTCGCAGTTACGGCAGCCACTTCCATCGCCTTCTTCGCGATGGTGGGCTTTGAAGACTCGGTGAACATGGTCGAGGAGACCCACAACCCCGAGCGGATCTTCCCGCGGACCATGCTGACCGGCCTCGGCATCGCGATGCTCCTCTACATGCTGGTCGCCGTGTCTGTGGTCAGCGTTCTTACACCCGCCGAACTCACCGGAATCCGGGAGGCCGAAGGCGCCGCGCTCCTTGAGGTGGTGCATAAGGGCTCGCCGGACTTCCCGATCGACAGGGTCTTCCCGTTCCTGGCGGTCTTCGCGGTGGCCAACACGGCGCTGATCAACATGCTGATGGCCAGCCGCCTGATCTACGGCATGGCGCGCCAGGACGTGCTGCCGCGGCCGCTGGGCAAGGTGCTGCCGGGCCGGCGCACACCGTGGGCCGGCATTGCGTTCTCCACTGTCCTGGCGCTCGGGCTGATCTGGTACGTCACCAGCGATCCGGATAGCAACATCGTTGCGAACCTGTCCGGCACGACGGCGTTCCTGCTGCTGTGCGTGTTTACCGTGGTGAATGTGGCCTGTGTTGTGCTCCGCCGCAAGCGTGACCCGGACCGGGAGGTGTTCTTCACCTCGCCCGGGCAACTGCCGCTTGTCGCGGCCCTGCTGTGCGCCTTCCTGGCCGGTCCGTGGGTGGGAAGGGACGCCATCCAGTACCAGATCGCCGGCGGGCTGATGGGGATTGGTGTGGTGCTGTGGCTGGTCACCTGGCTGGTCAACAGGAGAACCAACCGCACGGCCGGGTCAGGCGCAGACGACATCTGAAACAGGCTCAGGGCGGGCCCGCCGGACTTGGCCGGGCATGAGCCGGACTGGCGCTTAGCCCTGCGCAGTCGCGCAGGTGCGCCAGCAGCGCGCGTTCCGGGCTCCCGGGGTTCTCGCCCAGATGCCGCAGCAGCGCCATCCGGACGTGGGTGTCGGTGCCCTCGTCATTGAGGACGTGACTGATCACGCCCATAATCTGGTGCCGAAGTCCTTCCTCCTGCATGAGACCACGCTCCTTTGCTTCATGCTGAAGTCTGCCGCCGGTGCGTTGTGAATACCCGGGAGCCCAGAGGCCGGGCGGCATCCGCGGCGGCCCCACTTGGGGGGTCCCACCTTCCAGGGTGGTTGCGGGAACCGCTTTGAGGGTGGAGCCACCGGGTGGCCCGTGGTTTCCACAAGGGCGCCTTGGCACAGTGAAGCCATCTGGTCGGCGGACACCCAGCCAACAGCCGGCCAGGCCGCAGGCCCGGCGGGGCACCCCCCTGCTGCTGCCGGGCCTGCGGCACACCTGACTCCAGATGGCGCCCGTCCCACCCATTCAGGTGGGACGGGCGTCCGCGGGTGCCCCTTCCCAAGGTTTTCTGAAGACGCGCGGCGCACCATGACTTGTGTCTCGATATTCGCCCAGCGCCAACGCCGTCGCTGTGGCCACCATAAAGCTGGGAGGACGTCATGGGAGCAACACGCAGGGACGTGCTGAAACTAAGCCTGTTAGGCGGCGCCGTCGCCGTCACCGCAGGCACCGGGGGCCCGGCGCTGGCCGGTGTGCCGGGCATTGTCCCCGGCAGGCAGGGCGCGGACGACATTGAAGCGCCGATCACCACCCCGAGCACGCTCGCGCCGCAGAATACGCCGGTTCCTTACACCCGGGCTTTCCGGCGGCCGCCGCAGCTGCTGCCCTACTCCACGGGCCGGGACCGCGACGGCACTCCGTTCGCCAAATATGCACTGAACCAAAAGCTCGGCAAGGCCCAGATCGCACCGGGGCTCAGCACCACCCTGGCGGGGTACAACGGCATTTTTCCGGGCCCTACCATCCGCATACAGCAGGGCACCCGCTCCGAGCTGAGGATCAGCAACCGCCTGCCCGCCACGGGCCTGCTGTACCCGAACACCTTCAACACCGTCACCCACCTGCACGGCTCGGCATCGCTGCCCCAGTACGACGGGTACGCCAACGACCGCACAGCACCGGGAAAGGTGAAAAACTACCACTATCCAAACTGGCAGGCCGCGCGGACCCTCTGGTACCACGACCACAACCACATGCTGACGGCGCAGGGCGTGTACTCGGGGCTGGCCTCGATGTACTGCATTACCAACGAGCGTGAGCGTGCGCAGCTGCCCCAGGGCGAGTTCGACGTGCCCGTCCTGGTCTCGGACGTCATGCTGAACGCTGACGGGTCCCTCGGCTACAACGACAACGGCCACGCAGGGCTCTGGGGCGACATCATCATGGTCAACGGCGTCCCGTGGCCCACCATGAAGGTCAAGCCACGGATTTACCGGTTCCGGTTCCTGGTTGGCTCGATCACCCGCTCCTACCGCTTTGCCCTGTCCAACGGCGACCCGTTTTACGTGGTGGGCACCGACGCCGGGATGACGCCGAAGGTGCAGGCCGTGTCCTCCTGGCGCCAGGGAACGGCCGAACGCTACGAGGTACTGATCGACTTCCGGAAGTACAAGCCGGGCCAGTCCGTGGAACTGCGCAACCTGAGCAACAAGAACAACGTGAACTTCGCCAACACGGGCAAGGTCATGAAGTTCCAGGTGGTGGCTGATTCCCCGGCGCAGCCCGGGTCCCGCACGATCTCCTCCATCCCCACCACGCTTGACCCCGGTCCGCATCCCACCAGGGCCTTGGGCGGGCTGGACACCATGGCATTGACCGCGGACATGG
Source organism: Arthrobacter sp. NPDC057388 (assembly GCF_042668165.1). Taxonomy (NCBI): domain Bacteria; kingdom Bacillati; phylum Actinomycetota; class Actinomycetes; order Micrococcales; family Micrococcaceae; genus Arthrobacter; species Arthrobacter sp. NPDC057388. Next base: position 188,302 of record NZ_JBHVBL010000001.1, on the reverse strand, counting down.
CCGTGGCCAAGAGAATCCTCCGGGTCCAGCGGGAGGGCGGGGAATGGACCATCAACGGTGAAACCTGGGACGACGTGGAAAAATCCAATTTCACCCGCTGTTTCGCCAACCCGCAGCGCAACCAGGTGGAGCAGTGGACCATCGTCAACGAGTCCGGGGGCTGGTTCCATCCGGTCCACATCCACCTGATCGACGGCAAGATCATCGGACGCAACACCAACGGCGGCAAACCGTTCGCCTGGGAAGGCGGGCCCAAGGATGTCTTCTACGCTGGCGAAAACGAATCGGTCACCGTTCTTATGCAGTTCGACACCGGCAAGCACGTCGGCGGCCGGTACATGGTGCACTGCCACAACCTCGTCCACGAAGACCACGACATGATGGTCCAGTTCTCGGTCGGCGACCTGCGGAACAACGACCCCATCAACGCCGTCAGGCCCGTGCTGGAAACCCGGCCCGAAGGGTACTACGCGTCAAAGTACAAGACGGCCTACCCGGCGGGGACCTGAGATGGGACGGACGCTCCTGATCGCGCCCGCCGTGCTGCTGGCCTGCTCCCTGGCCGGCTGCACCGGCGGCGGCCAGGCAAGCCCCGTGGCAAATCCGGCTCCCAGCCCGCCTGCCAGCAGTGCCGCCAACAGTGCCGCCAACGCGGCGGGTACCGCGGACCGGGTCCTCGCCCAGGCGGAGGAAGGGCAGGACCTGGGCAACGGCCGGCCCACGGTCAGCTACGACGGCCTCATGGTCCGGCGCAGGGTGGTGATCGCCGTCCACACCTCACTGGACGCGGACATCGCCGGCATCCGGCAACGTCTGGACGCGGCCGCCGCGGCCCGGGGCACAGCCCTGTCCGCCATTTCGCCTGATGTGCTGGAACCCGCCGTGCTGCAGCAGATGGTCCCCGAAGTGATCGTGGCCCTGCCGTCAACTGCGACCCCCGACGACGGGCGTACTATCGTCCGGGCAGTCACCGGGGAGGACACCGGCAAACTGGGCGTGAAGAACTTCTACGTCCTGCCGGTCCTGGTGCACGATCTGCGCTTTAGCGTCGCCACAGCCGACCCGGCAGCAGTGTCGGCCCGCGTGGACAGGGAGGGCATCGTCTCCGATGCGCTCGGGAACTACAGAACCGTGGCCCGCGACGGGCAGTTGACCATCAGCTACACAGGCCCGCTGCTCGGCGACGAAACCGTGGAAAGTGTCCGCGAGGGCATCAGCCGGCAATCCCACATTCCGGCCGCGGACGTGGCCGTCGGCCCCAGATCCGCGGCCGGAACCGGCGTGGACATGGCCGCCGAACCGCCGTGGGACGCGGAACAGCTTGACGGCCAGGCGATACACCCGCACACGGAGTGACACGGAACGTCCTCACCAGAAGCTGCACGGACTAACGACAGGAGAAACAGTGCGGAGCATGTCCAGCCCCACCATCCGGGACGTCGCCGAACGGGCCGGAGTCTCGTTGACGACGGTGTCCTACGTGCTGTCCGGCAGAAGCGGAGGCACCACCCGGATTAGCCCGTCCACACAGGAACGTGTCCTGGCCGCCGTTGACGACCTGGGCTACGTGCCCAACCACGCGGCACGGGGAATGCGCCGCGGCAGGACTGACCTGGTGGCCATCGCGATTGAGGACCTGGAGTGGCCCCCGGACCGGGCGCTGGCCATGGCAGCCGCCGCGATACTTCCGCGGCACGGCTACCAGCCGGTGATCCTGCTCGGCCAGTCCTGGCGGCAGTTCATGCTGGCCGGCGGCGCCGACGGCGTCATCGTGAGCGTCCCGTCCTCCTCCGGGGAAGAGGACCATGCTGTCGCCGAACTGGCCAGGCGCGGGATCGCGCAGGTTGTCATCTCGGAATCGGTGCATGCCGAGCAGGCCGTCGCGCTGCTCATGGACCGGATGGCAGGATACGCCGCCCAGGCCGCGGAAGCCTCGTCCTCTTGGAAGCGCCTCAGCGGACACGCCCTTTTGGGCGGCGGTGCGCTCCAGCTTTTGAACGAGGTGCTTTCGGCGGCCGGGGTGTTCGTGGAGCAGATTCCCACCTTCTAGGGTTCACCGCTGCGGTAACGCCTGGCGTAACAATCGGCGTTCCCCGCTGTCCCCTTCCAGGCCGGCGGCCTGAGGCCACCGTCTGTCATCGTCCGTAGCCAGCCGCAACATCCGGGGCTACGGGGTCCCGGATTCTGTCGCCATGCGTCATCGGGTGTCGCCGGACGACGCGGGCATTACGCCGTGTTTACTTTGAAGTACCTGCGCGTCCCGCCGTCCCCATCCGCGGCCGCGCCCGGCAGGTTACGCCCCGTTTCCCCTCGTGACCGCGCCCTTCAGGCGGTGTTCCATCTCTGCTCTCATGGTGGACACCAAACGCCTTGAACGACCTGCTGAAGGGAAGCACACCATGACCTCCGGAACCGGGCCGATACCGAAAATCAGCCTTCAAAACATCACCAAGAAGTTCACGGTGCGGCCCAGCAAGGACAACCCGGAAGGGTCAGTGCTTACCGCCCTGGACGGCATCTCCCTCGACGTCTCCGCCGGCGAGTTCATCACCCTGGTGGGCCCCAGCGGCTCCGGCAAGACCACCCTCCTGGACCTTCTGGCAGGACTGACCAGGCCGGACACCGGGCAGGTGCTGGTGGACGGACGGGAAGTCGCCGGTCCCGGCCGGGACCGCGCCGTGGTCTTTCAGCAGTATGCGCTGTTTCCCTGGCGGACTGCCGCGGCCAACGTCTCCTTCGGCCTGGAAGGCGCGGGCAGTGACGGGAAGCGCTACACCCGCAAGGAGCGGGCCGGGAAGGCCCGCGAATACCTTGAACTTGTGGGGCTCGGCGGCTTCGAGGACAGGTACCCGCACGAGCTGTCCGGCGGCATGAAGCAGCGCGTGGCCATTGCCCGCAGCCTGGCCTACGAGCCGGACATCCTGCTGATGGATGAGCCCTTCGCTGCCCTCGATGCCCAGACCCGCGAGCAGCTGCAGACCGAGCTGCTGCGCATCTGGGCCGCCACCGGCAAGACCATCATCTTCATCACCCACGGCATCGACGAGGCCGTGTACCTCGGCCAGCGTGTGGCGGTGCTCAGCTCCCGGCCGGGACGGCTGAAGGAAATCGTGGACATCGACCTGGGGGACCGCTCCGGAGACGAGGACGTCCGCTCCAACCCGGCGTTCGTGGAACACCGCCACAGCGTCTGGTCCCTGCTGCATGACGAGGTGCGCCGCGCCCAGGAAGCCGGGCACGCCAAGATCCAGCCCGACGGCACGGCGCCGGACGAAACCAGGACCATCACCACCGGAAAGGCAGCCTGATGAGCACGCCAACACTGACCAAGGAAACGGAAACACGCACCGGTCCCGCGGCAGCTGCCGCCGAGGAAAGGGCGGCGGCCACACCGGCTCTCCATCCCGCGCCCGGCAAAACTGCCGGGGCCAGGCTGCGCCTCTACGCCCTGCAGGGCGGCAAAGCCGTGTGGAGTGCCGGGGCGATCATCCTGTTCCTGCTGCTGTGGGAACTGGGACCGACCTACCTCGCGCCGGCGTCGACGAGGGTGTTCCTTCCGCCCCTGCACACGGTGCTCGAGGCGCTCGGCACCCTCATTGCCAACGGACAGCTGCAAAACCACCTCGCCGCCAGCCTGAGCCGTTCAGTCAGCGGCTTCGGCATCGCGGTCGTCACCGCGGTGGCCCTTGGGCTGCTCGTGGCCTGGTACGGGGCCCTTAACCGCTTCCTCAACCCGCTGCTGGAGGTCTTCCGGAACACGGCGGCGCTGGCACTGCTCCCGGTGTTCACGCTGCTGCTGGGCATCGGGGAAACCTCCAAGATCAGCATTGTCGCCTACGCGGCCTTCTTCCCCGTGCTGCTGAACACCATCGCGGGCGTCCGGACCGTGGACCCACTGCTGATCCGGGCCGCCCGCTCACTGGGGCTGTCCAACTTCCAGCTGTTCCAAAAGGTGATCCTTCCCTCGGCCGTGCCCACCATCTTCACGGGCATCCGGATGGCCGGTACCTCATCAATCCTCGTGCTGATTGCCGCCGAAATGGTGGGTGCCAAGGCCGGCCTGGGCTACCTGATCGTCAATTCCCAGATGAGCTTCCTCATCCCGGACATGTACGCCGGCATCCTGACCGTTTCCCTGCTCGGCCTGCTGGTCAACTACCTGCTGGTCGCCGTCGAACGCCACTTCTCCCGCTGGCGGACCGCCGTCGGCTCCCGGACCGCCTGACCGCCCTACCTACCCAAGGAACCTGACCATGCCTGAACGCCAACTCCACCTGAATGCCTTCCTGATGAGCACCGGACACCATGAGGCGTCCTGGCGGCTGCCCGAAAGCGACAGCTTCGCCGGCACCCAGGTGTCGCATTTCCAGCAGCTCGCCCGCACCGCCGAACGCGGCACGTTCGATTCGATCTTCTTCGCCGACTCCCCGGTACTGCACGGGGACGTGCGCCAGCGCCCCTACGGAACGCTTGAGCCAACGGTCCTGCTCAGCGCCATCGCGGCCGTCACCAGGCGGATCGGGCTGATCGGCACCGCGTCCACCACCTACAACGACCCCTACAACCTGGCCCGCCGGTTCGCCTCCCTGGACCACATCAGCGGCGGCCGGGCCGGCTGGAACGTGGTGACCACGGCCGGCGAGGCGGCCGCGCGGAACTTCTCGCTGGAGGACCAGCCGGCGCACTGGCGCCGCTATGAGCGCGCCGCGGAGTTCCTCGACGCCGCCCGGAAGCTCTGGGACAGCTGGGAAGACAACGCCGCGCTGGGGGACAAGGCGGCCGGGGTCTGGGCGGACAGCTCCCGCGTCCACACCGTCGGCCACACGGGCCGCTACTTCCGGATCCAGGGTCCGCTGGACGTGCCGCGTTCACCGCAGGGCCATCCGGTCATTGTGCAGGCGGGCTCGTCCGAGGACGGCAAGGACTTCGCCGCCCGCTACGCCGAGGCGGTGTTCACGGCGCAACAGACCCTGGCCGAGGCCCAGCGCTTCTACGCCGACCTCAAGCGGAAGACGGCCGCCGCGGGGCGGAACCCGGACCACATCAAGATCCTTCCCGGCATCGTTCCGGTCATCGGCTCCACCGAGCGCGAAGCGAGGCAGCTCGAGAAGCAGCTCGATGAGCTCATCCATCCGGAGCACGCGCGGAAGCAGCTGGCCTGTGTCCTGCGGGTTTCCCCGGAATCGCTCCCGCTGGATGCGCAGCTGCCCGAGGACCTCCCCTCCGAGGACGCGATCGAGGGCGCCAAGAGCCGATACACGCTGATCGTGGAACTCGCCCGGCGTGAACGGCTCACCGTCCGGCAGCTCATCGGCAGGCTGGGCGGCGGCCGCGGGCACCGCACCTTCTCCGGAACGCCGGAGCAGGTGGCGGACGCCATCCAGGAGTGGTTCGAAAAAGGCGCGGCCGACGGGTTCAACATCATGCCGCCCGTGTTGCCTTCCGGGCTGGATGCCTTCGTGGACCACGTCATCCCGATCCTGCGCTCCCGCGGGCTGTTCCGCCGGCAGTACACCGGGTACACGCTGCGTGAGCACTACGGGCTGCCGCGGCCCGGGAACGCTTTCGCCGCGGCCGCCTCCGGGACGGGAGCCGCAGCTGTTCCGCCGGTACCGGCCGGCGTCTAGCCTTCGTGCTGCCGTCTAGCTTTCCTGCTGCTCGGGCAGGGGTTTGCGGGCCAGCCAGGCCGCCACGATGGCGCCTGAGATGTTGTGCCAGAGGGAGAATACGGCGGACGGCAGGGCCGCCAGCGGCGTGAAGTGAGCGGTGGCCAGCGTTGCCGCGAGGCCGGAGTTCTGCATGCCGACCTCGAACGCGAGTGCCCTGCGCGCCTTGGCGTCCAGGCGGCCCAGCTTGCCGGCCAGGTAGCCGAGGCCCAGGCCAAAGCCGTTGTGCAGGACCACGGCAAGGAACACGATGCCGCCGGCGGCCAGGATCTTGCTGGCGCTTCCCGCCACCACCACCGCCACGATCAGGGAAATAACGACGGCGGAGGCCCAGGGAAGCGCCGGCAGCGCCTTGGCCACGAGCTTCTTGAGGAACAGGCGGGCCAGGAGGCCGGCGATCACGGGAAGCAGGACGGTCTTGACGATGTCCAGCACCATGCCGCCGGCGTCGATGGTCAGGAACGATCCCGCCAGGAACAGCACAAGAATGGGCGTGACCACCGGGGCGATCAGGGTGGACACACTGGCGACAGCCACGGAAAGGGCAACATCGCCCTTGGCCAGGAACGCCATCACGTTGGAGGCGGTGCCGGAGGGTGCACAGCCCACCAGAATCAGCCCCACCGCCAGGGCGGGCTCCAGGTGGAGCAGGGTGGCGATCGCCCAGCCCGCACCGGGCATGATCACGTAGTGGGCCACGATGCCGAGCACCACGGCCCAGGGCCGGCGGGCAACAGCTGCGAAGTCCGGGGGCGTCAGCGTCAGGCCCATGCAGAACATGATGATTCCCAGCAGGTACGGGACCGCCGGGCCGAGGGGCTTGAAGGCACCGGGGAGCAGGAACCCGGCAACTCCTGCCGCCAGCACCAGCAGGGGGAAGACAGTGACCGCGACGCGCGCAATCCTGGCCTCTGCGGCAAGGGCGGGGTTCAGGGGTGCGGCGTCGGCCGCTGTGGCAGGGGGAGTCGGTGCGGAATTTTTTGTTGCCTCAAGCATTCAATAATGCTGGCACTGCCGGGCCGAAACGCCCGAATTCGTGACTGATGTCAGACAAATTGTTTCGTCTCTGGAAACTGCCGGGAGCACTGCGGAGGCTGGCCCCGGGGTGCGATACTGGAGTGCATCGGACGGGGATTCTAGGGGGCCGAATGATCCTGGACACGGCGACACTTCGGATCGCCTTTGCAGCGATGGCCTTCATTCTGGCCCTGCTTTTCTACTTTTCCACCTATCGCAGCACGCGCTCACCCTACAGCGCCTGGTGGTGCGCGGCCCTTCTCCTGTTCCTTCTCGGTGCGGCGTTCTTCCTGATGAACGGCACCCCGCAACAGGTCTGGGCAAACCCCCTGGGCAATGTCCTGCTGATATCCGGTGCGGGCTGCGTTTGGGCCGGCGCGCGCTCCCTTCGCAACCTCAAACCCAGCCCGTGGCTGTCGGTGGCGCTGCCGGTCCTGGCCGGCGTGGCCGCCGCCGTCGACAACCCCGCCACGAACGCCTGGGCAGGGGGAGAAGTGTTCCTGGGGTCCATGGCAGTGCTCATCGGCCTGGCCTCGCATGAACTGTGGCGGCTGGAGCCGGGCTATTCGCGGGTCAGGATCCCCATGGCCATCGCGGCAGGCGGCGTGGCGGCCTTCTACTTCTGCCGGCTGCTGGTTTTCCTGATCAACGGGCAGGACGGTGCCGTCTTTGTTACGTTCTTCGGATCCGCGGTGACCACCATGGTCACCATGGTGCTGCTGGTGGTGGTTTCCTTCAGCATGGCGGGGCTGAGCACTGAGCAGCAGACGAGGGCGCTGCGGACTGTCGCAACGCTGGACGGGCTGACCGGCCTCCTTAACCGCGGCGCCTTCCTGGAAGCAGCCGCCGAGGAGCTGGCCCGCAGCAAGGCCGCCAACAGCGGGGGTTCGCTGATCCTGGCTGATCTGGACCACTTCAAGGCGGTCAACGATACCTTCGGCCACGCGGCAGGCGATCTGGCGCTGCGGGCGTTTGCCGGGGCATGCAGCGCTTCGGTCCGGTCCACGGACCTTGCCGGGCGTTACGGCGGCGAGGAGTTCATCCTTTTGCTGCCCGGCGCCGGCCCCAAGAGCGCGGAGATCATAGCCGGTGAGATCAGCAGGAGGATGGCGGGCCAGCACATCCCGGAGCTGCTGCGGATGCCGACCGTCAGCTACGGCATTTCCGTCTACAACGCCGAAACCGCCGACCTTGACGAGGTGATCGCGGCCGCCGACGTGGCCCTCTACGAGGCCAAGTCGCAGGGGCGGAACCGCACCGTGCGGGGCTGAGCCATGCATGGGTGAGCTGTGCCGTGCGTGGTCGAGCGGCGCAGCAGCGTTCTGCACAGGCAGGCACCGGATCCGGAATGCATGGGGGACAATCCGGACCCGGCGATCCTGACTCGCAGCCGGAGACTGCGGTCTTTCATCAGGCATAGCCAGTGTGTTCCGGCATCCTTGGAGAAAGGTGGGAGCACCTTGGGGGATAGCCGTGTTCCGCCGCCCCCAAGGCAGCGGAACACGGCGGGATTCAGTTTTGGCTGTCAGCCCGTATCAGGCCGCGCGCACGAACGTGACGGGGCCGGTGGCCGTGAGCCAGGACAGCGGGTGGGCCATGGTGGCGTTGATGCCGTTCATGCCGCCGCTGATGACCTTGCCGTTGCCGGCGTAAATGGCCACGTGGCCGGACTGGACCACCATGTCGCCGGGCTGGGGAGTGGAAACAACCTTGCCGTGGTTCAGGAACTGCATCGGGGCGAGGTCGCCCACCCGGATTCCGGCGGCGCCGAGGGCCTTCTCCACCATGGCGGTGCAGTCCTGCGTGATGCCGATCTGGGCGTAGGCCGAGGCCAGCATGGCGGCGTTGACGCCTGCCGCCGCCTTGACCGGGGCCTTCGCGGGTGCCGCCGCCGGAGCCTTCGGCGCCGCAGCAGCGGCCTTGACGGTCACCTTCGGTGCGGCGGCCGGTGCGGCTGCGGCCTTGGGAGCGGCGGCAACGACGGGCGTCACCTTCTTCACCACGGGCGTTACGGCGGCGGGCTTCGCCGCGGGCTTGGCGGCGGCGGGTGCGGCCACCGGTGCCGGTGCCGACTTGACCGCGGTGCGATCAAACTCGATCTGAACGCCGGACGCAGCGTTCAGGGGAGCCTGGACCTGGCGGGCGGCCTGCGGGGCGGCGGCCGGAGCCGGCTGGGCCGGGGCGGCGCCGCCGGCATTGGCGGCCACGGTGCCCGTGAAAGCCAGGCCGGAAGCGGCGAGGATCACGGCTGCCTGGCGGCTGATGCCGGCGTTTGCGGAGGCGATGCGGGTGAACGGATTGGAGCGGGCGGCCGCAGCACGGCGGCCAGAAATAAAGCGGAACGACATGAAGAAGCCTCTCCCGATGCCTGCGAGGTGAGCTGTCGGATTCGGATGGGAGGCACCCGGCCGCGGTCCTGAGCATGGTCAGGAACTGCGCGGCTTCACCCCAAGGCCTGCTGAGTGCGGGCCAAAAAGTGGTTTCCCCGTCTCTGCCGGACATGGGTGTTCGGTTGACTCCTCGGGCTGCGGCAGAGTTAGGCAATCAGCGCGGGAGTGCCCCTTCGGTGAAGAAGGCACGTTTTCCACCGTACGGGAGGCTTTCCGTAATGTCACATTAAGGTAACGGCAGCGTGTCATTCATTTGGAGCTGACCCGCGTCAGGTAAGGGTTGAGCGGTCAAGTAACGTGATTAACCTCACGCTCCGGCATTCAGTTTTCCGGCGAGCCGTTCCCGCATTTGGATGCTGGCTGAGTTAAGGCCAATCAGTTCCACCTCGCGGCCGTGCCTGCGGTATTTCTCCGTGACCGCGTCCAGGACGGCGATGGTGGAGGCGTCCCACAGGTGCGAGGCATGCAGGTCGATCACCACGCCGCCGATGTCCGGCTCGGCGTCGCGGGCGTAGTCGAACTGGGTGTAGAGGTCGTTCGAGGAGGCGAAGAACAGCTCACCGTCCACGGTGTAGGTGGCGACTGTCCGGCCGTTGAGCTCCACTTCCGTCCGCTCCACGGTGGCGAAATGCGCAACCCGGCGGGCGAACATTGCCATCGCTGCCAGAACGCCAACACCGACGCCGATCGCCAGGTTGTGCGTGACCACCACGGTGCCCACGGTGATGAGCATGACGGCGGTCTCCGACTTGGGCATCCGCTTCAGTGTTGCGGGTGCAACCGAGTGCCAGTCGAAGGTGATGGCCGAGACGAAGATCATCACCGCAACGAGGGCTGCCATGGGGATGAGTCCGACGATGTCACCGAGTGTCACCACCAGCACCAGCAGGAAGACGCCGGCGAGGAACGTCGACACCCTGCTGCGGGCACCGGAGCCCTTGACGTTGATCATCGTCTGCCCGATCACGGCGCAGCCGCCCATGCCGCCCAGGAACCCGGTGACGATATTGGCCACGCCCTGGCCCCAGGATTCGCGGGTCTTGTTGGAGCGGGTATCGGTGATGTCGTCCACGAGCTTGGACGTCATGAGGGATTCCAGCAGCCCCACGAGCGCCATGGACAGCGAGAACGGGGCGATGGTCTGGAAGGTTTCCCAGGTCAGCGGCACGTTGGGGATGAACAGTGTGGGCAGGCTTTCCGGCAGCTGGCCCTTGTCCTGGACGGCGGGGACGTCGATCCCGGCCGCCACGGCGAGGACTGTCAGGAGGACGATGGCCACCAATGGTGACGGCACCGCCGTCGTGATCCTGCGGAAGCCGACGACGATCAGCAGTCCCGCGCCGACCAGCGGATACACGGGCCAGGGAACCCCGATCAGCTCCGGCAGCTGGGCCATGAATACGAGGATGGCCAGTGCGTTCACGAACCCGACCATCACCGAGCGCGGGATGAAGCGCATGAGCCGGGTGACGCCCAGGACGGCCAGCAGGATCTGGAACACCCCGGCGAGGATCACCGCGGCGATCAGGTGGTCCAGTCCGTGGCTGCGCATCAGAGGCGCGATCACCAGGGCGACGGCGCCTGTTGCGGCCGAGATCATGGCGGGCCGGCCGCCGACGAACGAGATGGTGACCGCCATGGTGAAGGAGGCGAACAGCCCGATCCGGGGGTCCACCCCGGCGATGACGGAGAACGCGATGGCTTCCGGAATAAGGGCAAGGGCCACCACCAGTCCGGCGAGGGCCTCGGTCTTGAGGCGCCGCGGGGAACGGAGCGTGGCCCGGACGGACTGGAGCTGTTCGGGCTTCATAGAACTCTATTTCTTGGTCTGGCGGTAGCGCTCGATCTGCTTCAGCCGCCGCAGGAGGCTGTCGCGCCGCGGGTGGGGGACGGCGTCGGGCGCCTCAGCGGTGAGGTCGATGTGTTTGGTGCCGTACTGCCACAGCAGGAGGTCATCCAGGAGGCGGTCCGGGCCAGGGGAGTAGCGGTGGTCCAGGGCCTTGCGGACCTCGGTGATCCGGTTGGCGCTGAGCAGGCCGGCGAGCTGCACGGTCTGCTTGAGTCCGTGGGCCGCCAGGAGTTCGGCCGCCCATCCCCAGTCATCATCTACTTTACGGTCTACGTGCGGAAGCAGGGTGCGCCAGACGTCGCGGATGCGGTTGGGGGTGAGCTGGGCTGCGCCCTCGCCGTCCAGGTCCCAGTAGCTGCGGACCTCCTCGTAGCGTTCGTGCAGGTCAGCGAAGGCGCTCTCCACGGTTTCCAGCATGGCGGCGGTGGCGGTGAACTGCCGGTCGAAATGCGGCGTCCAGGCCCGCGGGTCCTCGGCCTTGAACCGGATGTCGTGCTCAATCTCACTCCAGGCGTGCGCGAAGACGGTGCGGATCTGGCATTCAAAGAAGTAGCTGCCGTTGGGCGGTACTTCGGGGTTGAAGACCTGCTGGTAGTTCTTGACGACGTCGTTCTGGATGGTGCGCAGGATCAGGTGCCGGCTGGAGTAGCCGTACGTTCCGGACTCGATGGAGCCGATGTCCTTTTCCCGGTCCCCGCGGCAGTCGAAGAGGTGCCGCTGGCGCTTGATGAGGTTGGCCACCATCGCGTTTTCCGCCGGAAGCTTGGTGATGACCCGGACACCCACCATGTCGTTAAGCGTCCGGAACGGGTCCGGGAACTTCAGGACGCGCGGGCCGCCGGGTTCCAGCGGCTCTTCGGTCCGGGCGATCTTCTCGCGGAAGGAGTCCACCGACTTGGTCCGGCCGGTGACGAACAGCGGATTGACCTCGGTGTCCTTGAGCATGGTCCGCAGCACCTGCAGGACTTCCCGGGTGACAAGCTTCAGGGCCGGCCGGACGCGCTCGTAAAGTTCCACGTTTTCCTGCACGGAGTCGCGCTGCGTGACGTCCAGGCGATCCCAGTTGCTTGCCATGCCTCCAAACTATCAAGGCGGTGCGACGGCAGCGCCCCGGACACCCCGCCACTTCAGCCCCTTCTGCCCCATGAGAGCTACCTCACGGTAGGCTCGGAATATGGCTGTTGTGCGCCGCCGTGCCTGCACTCCCGGATCCCGGGCGCGCGGGCGGCGGCACGGAGGGGCCCGGCGCCCCGTTCGAAGGATCCAAGGAGGATGCAGTGAAGCGGCAGAAGTACACCTACGGTGACCACCCCAGCCAGTGGGGCGAGCTCTTCCTGCCGGAAACACCTGCCGCGCGCAACGGCAAGGCGCCTTCCCCGCGCGGCATTGTTGTGGTGATCCATGGCGGCTACTGGCGCTCGCAGTACGGCGCCGAGCTGGGCGAGCCGCTGGCGAAGGACCTCGCGGCGCACGGCATCGTGGCCTGGAACCTGGAATACCGGCGGGCGGGCAACGGCGGCGGCTGGCCGCGGACCTTTGAGGATGTCCTCGCCGGGATCGACAAGCTCCGCGAAGTGGCGGGCGAACATGACCTTGACCTGAACCGTGTGGTGGCGCTGGGGCACTCGGCCGGCGGCCATCTTGCTGTATGGGCAGCCGGGCGGGACCGGCTTGCGGAACTCGGCGCGGCCGACGCTGACCGGCAGGTCAACAGGAACCTTAACGGCCAGGCCGTCCACCTGACGGGCGTGGTCAGCCAGTCGGGGCTTCTCAACCTCGCGCAGGCGGAGTGGCTGGACCTCAGCAACGGCGCGGTCAGCAACTTCCTGGGCGGCTCCGCCGAGCGATACCCCAAGCGCCACAAGTACGCCGACCCGATGAGCGCCGTGCCCCTCAGCATCCCGGTCTACGCGGTCCACGGCCTGGAGGACGACACCGTGCCGGTAAGCCAGTCCGAGGCTTACGCCACCGCAGCCCGGGCAGCCGGCGCCCCGGTCCAGGTGGTCAGGGTCCCCGGTGACCACTTCGCGCTGATCGACCCCAAGGCGCCGTCGTACCGTAAGTGCCGGGAACTGGTGCAGGAGCTGCTGCAGCTTTAGGCGCTGCTGTGTGGGCGGGCAACGGCCGGCCACACAGCAGCGCGGGAACTCCGCGGGCATCCGTTCGTTGTTGATTGGGGCTTAGTGGGTCTATCCACTTCGGCGGTAAGTATGCTTATCATCAACCGCGATTGCCGCAGACGCCACAACGGAGGGACCTTGCCTTGTCTGATCTCACTGCCATCGCCCTGATCTGCACCCTTACGCCCTCGCCGGAACCCTCCAGCAGCGAGCTCATGGCCAACCACGTGCTGGAGGAGCTGGCCAGGAATGGGGTCGAGACGTCATCCGTCCGGGTGGTGGATCTGGACATCAAGCCGGGCGTGGACGTGGACATGGGCGGCGGTGACGAGTGGCCGGCCCTGCGGAAGAGGATCCTGGCCGCGGACATCCTGCTGCTGGCCACGCCCATCTGGATGGGGCACCCCTGCAGCATCGCCCAGCGGGTGGTGGAACGGCTGGATGCGGACCTTCAGGAAACCGACGATCAGGGCCGGCCCATCATGTACGGCAGGGTGGGGCTTGTGGCGGTGGTGGGCAATGAGGACGGCGCCCACAAGGTGGTCGCGGACATGCAGCAGGCGCTCAACGACGTCGGCTTCTCGCTGCCCGCCCAGGGTTCCACCTACTGGGTGGGCGAGGCGATGCAGACCGTTGACTTCAAGGACCTTTCCGAGGTTCCGGAGAACGTGGCCCACTCGATCACCAGCATGGCCCGCAACGCGGCGCACCTGTCCCGCCAGCTGCGCGCCGCCCCCTATCCGGCCGATGGGCAGGACCCCGGCGATGGGTAGGGACCAGCGAACGAAGGCGCCGAAATGGACGCTTGTTGCTCCCCGCGCCGGCATGGAGGACGCTTGTAGGTGGGGGCTGAGGTACTTTTGCTTGTTACGATCCCGGGTTTCACTAGGAGATACACGTGGGTGAACCCATTTTGCGGTGGACAGCTTGATCCGGCTGAGAAAGCTGGCGCGCGCCGCGTCTGTCCTGACCACTCCCCTCGCGCCGGAGGACATTCTCGCGCTCTTCGACCCGGTGTTTTCGGCGCGGCAGCTGCGCGGCGTGGTCACCAAAGTTGTCCCCGAAACGCCTGACTCAGCCACCATCCATTTCCGGCCGGGCCGCGGCTGGAAGGCCCACAAAGCCGGACAGTGGGCACGGATCGGCGTGGAGCTCGACGGCGTCCGGCACTGGCGTTCCTACTCCCTCAGTGCCCCGGCCGGCGAGGACCCCGCCATCACCGTGAGCGCCATGGGCGCCGTCTCCGGTGTGCTGGTCCGGAACACCCGGCCCGGCGACGTCCTGTTCCTGGCCCCGCCGCAGGGCGACTTTGTCCTCCCCGAACATCCGCGTCCGCTGCTGATGCTCACCGCCGGCAGCGGCATCTCCCCGGTGATGTCGATGGTCCGCACCCTCGTGCCGCACCGCCCCGATGCCGACGTGGTGCTCATCCACTCGGCGCGCCGGCCGGAGGACAGCATTTTCCGCGAAGAGCTCTCCGAGCTCGCGGACCAGTTTCCCAACTTCCGCGTCACGCACTGGTACACGGGGGAGCGCGGCCGCGTGGATTTCGGCTCAGCCGCCGCGCTGGATACCCTGTGCCCGGACTGGCGCCGCCGGGCCGCCTACGCCTGCGGTCCGGAAGGGTTCCTCGACGACGCCGAGGCCCTCTGGGCCGCGGAAGCGGCCACACACCCCCGGGCCGCCGGTACGTCCGGCAAGGACGGGGCCACGGGCCCCTTCGCGGCGGACCCCGTCAACCTCATCATCGAACGCTTCAACACCAGCCTGCTGGGTGGTGTTGGGCACGACGGCGGCCTGGTCACCTTTGAGGCATCCGACCGTGAGGTGGAGGCCGACGGCGATACCCCCCTTCTCGACGTCGGCGAGGACGCCGGGGTCCTCATGCCCAGCGGCTGCCGCATGGGCATCTGCCACAGCTGCCTGCTGCCCCTGCGTGCAGGGCAGGTCCGGGACCTGCGCACCGGTGAAGTCCACGGTGAACCGGGCCAACTAATCCAGACGTGCGTTTCGGCAGCCGCCGGGCCCGTTAACCTCGACATCTGAGGAGCATCACCAGCATGACTGCAATATCCGATCGCACAGCCGCGAGCACCACGACTACCGGGAGGGCCGCCGCGAAACCGCGCCCGGGGGCACTGGCAGCCTCCGGCCGGCCCACTGTGCGCCCGCCCGCCGCAGCGCACCTTTCCGATGAACAGGTGGCAGAGCTTGGCCGCGAGCTGGACGCCATTCGGGATGACATCCTCGCCAGGCGCGGCTCCTCCGACGCCGCGTACATCCGCGGGATGATCAAGATCCAGCGCGGGCTGGAGATCACGGGCCGGGCAGCGCTGCTGGGAAGCCGGGACAAGAAGGCCTGGGTCCTGGGCACCGGCCTGCTCAGCCTCGCAAAGATCCTGGAAAACATGGAGATCGGCCACAACATCCTCCACGGCCAGTGGGACTGGATGCGCGACCCGGACATCCACTCCACCACCTGGGAGTGGGACTTTGTGACCCCGGCTCGTTCCTGGCAGCACACCCACAACGACCTGCACCACCGCTGGACCAATGTGGTGGGCAAGGACAACGACGTCGGATACAACCTGCTGCGCATGGACGAGGACCAGCCCTGGACGCCCCGCGCCCTGGGAAACCCCCTCTACAACGCCATCCTGGCCCCGATTTTCGAGTGGGGCATCGCCGTGTACGACCTCGAACTCGTCGAATACCGCGAGGGCAAGAAGAGCAAGGAGGCCATGGTCCGGGACCTCAAGGCGCTCGGCGTCAAAGCCCTCAAGCAGTTCACCAAGGACTACGCCGCCACGCCCGCCGTGGCCATGCTCACCGACTCGGGCAAGCAGGCACTCCTCGGCACGCTCACGGCCAACGCCGTGCGCAACGTGTGGGCCCACGCCGTCATCTTCTGCGGACACTTTCCCGAAGGGACGGACACCTTCACCGAGGAAATGGTTGAGGGCGAGACCCGCGGCGACTGGTACGTCCGGCAGATGATCGGCTCGGCCAACATCTCCGGTTCCAAGTTCATGCACATCATGACCGGGAACCTGTCCCACCAGATCGAGCACCACCTCTTCCCGGACCTGCCGTCCAACCGGTACGGGGAGGTGGCTCCGAAGGTGCAGGAAATCTGCCGCCGCTATGGCCTGCCGTACACCACGGGGCCGCTGCTGAAGCAGGTGGGATCCTCCTGGGCGAAGGTGTTCAAGCTGGCATTGCCGGGGAAGAAGGCCTAATCCGGGGCGCTGGACCCGCGCGCCCGGCGGCGTTCTCTGGCAGAGTATGACCATGCTCACTGTTATCGGCGAGGGCCTCGTTGACGTGGTCCAGCGCAGCTCCGGAATCGAAGCCCATGTGGGCGGCAGCCCGCTCAACGTTGCAGTCGGGCTCGCCCGCCTGGGGCACCCGGTGCAGTTCATCGGACGGTATGGCAGGGACGCCTACGGTGATTCCGTGGCCGCCCACCTCAGGGCCAGTTCCGTCATGCTTCCGCTGCCGCCGGACGGGCTTCCCACCAGCGTGGCCACCGCACTGGTGGACAACGACGGCGCCGCCACCTACACGTTCGACCTCGCCTGGGAGCTCCCCGGCCTGGGAGAACGGCTGCCGTTCATGCTGCAGGGAACCACGCTGCTTCACACCGGCTCCATTGCCACCATGCTGGCGCCCGGCGCAGCGGAGGTGCTGGCCGCCGTCGAACACGCCCACCCGGCGTCGACCATCAGTTTTGACCCGAACTGCCGGCCCAGCATCATTTCGGATCCCGATTATGCCCGCCGGCAGGCGGAAAAGTTCGTGACCCTCTCCGACATTGTCAAGGCCTCCGACGAGGACCTCGCCTGGCTCTACCCCGGGGTGGACCCGCTGGCGTCAGCGCGCCGCTGGCTGACGCTGGGCGGCGCGGAGGGGCCGGCCGTGGTGGTGGTGACCCGCGGCGCCGCAGGGCCGTGGGGGATCACTGCGGCAGGGGAGGCCGAGTTTGTCGCGCCCCGGGTGGAGGTGGCGGACACCGTGGGCGCCGGTGACTCCTTCATGGCGGCGCTGCTTTCCGGCGTGGTGGACCGCGGCCTGGACGGCGCCCAGAACCGTGCGGACCTGCGGGCACTCCCGGCCGAGGGACTCACCGCGCTGCTGGCCCATGCCTCCCGTGCCGCGGCCGTGACCGTGTCCCGTGCGGGAGCCAATCCTCCCACCCGGGCAGAGCTTAACCACGTCGAAGCAGCAGCAGAGGAAGCAGAAGTTCCCACCACCTGAGGAGCAGCCATGACAACGCCGGGTCCTTTTTCAAACCTGCCGGACGTCCCTACGTTCGGGCTCACCAGCCGGTCATTTCAGGACGGCGAGACCCTTCCGCCGCCTCAGCGCAGCGGCCGGATGCATGCGGGCGGGGCCGACGACTCCCCGCAGCTGAGCTGGAGCGGCGCGCCGGACGGAACCAGGAGCTATGCCGTGACCATGTTCGATCCCGATGCGCCGGGCGCCGGCGGGTTCTGGCACTGGGCGGTCATCAACGTCCCTTCCGACGTCACCTCGCTCGCGGAGGGCGCCGGGGCCGAGGCCGGCCCGCAGCTCCCAAGCGGTGGGGTGCAGCTGAAGAACGACGGCGGCTTCCACGGCTACCTGGGGGCGGCCCCGCCTCCCGGGCACGGCCGGCACCGCTACATCGTCACGGTCTACGCACTGGATGTCGAGGAGCTGCCTGGGGGGCCAGGGATGAAGCCGGCTGCCCTGGGTCCCGAGCTTGCCCGGCACCTGCTGGGCACGGCCACGCTGACCGGCGTTTACCAGCGCTGAGCGTTCACTCGCCCGCGACGAGGTGGCACGGGGAAGTGGCGAGGTCCGCCACCGGCACGGTGACCGTACCGGGCCCGCTTCGGGGACCTTCGAAGCGCGTACCGGGGGCGAAGCGGGCACTGTTGGAGGCGACGATCTTGCCTGTTTCCGTGATCAGTGCGACGTGTTCGTCCCGCCGCCCCAGATTCAGCAGGAACGTGCGCTCGATGGACTCCATGGAGAGGTCTGCCCCCGCCACCGCCACGGTCCGCTGTTCGTGCACCACCGGCCGTGACGCGGTGACGATGTTAGGGTTAGGGGCTGACGAGTGAAGCGGTCAGGGCGGCGTCGGCGTCCTTGAGGACTGCGGCGGCGACTTCGAGGCCCTCGATGCGGTCCAACTCGACGTCCTCGTGTTCGATGTTGACGAGCATGTCCGGGTCCACCTCGTGGAGGGCGCGCAGGAACTCGGTCCAGTAAGCGGTGTCATGGCCTTTGCCCAGGGCGACGAAGTCCCACGCTGCGGGCTTGGGCCATTCGTTGGCCCACTCGTCGCCGCCGAGGTTGGTGCGGTTCTCCTCGGGGGAAAGCCGGCGGAAGCGGTTGTCCAGGACGCCGTAGATCGCGGCAGTCTCCTTGTTCACGCGCACGTCCTTGGCGGCGGCGTGAAAGACCAGGGGGCCGAGTTCGCGGACGACGGCGACCGGGTCCATCTGCTGCCAGAACAGGTGGGAAGCGTCGAGTTCGACGCCGAGGTGCGTGGCCCCCGTCAGTTCGACGAGCCTGTACACGTCCGCGGGGTTGAAGACGAGGTTTTGCGGGTGCAGTTCCAGGGCGACCTTGACGCCGTGGTCGGCGGCGAGCCGGTCTGTTTCCTTCCAGAACTTCGCGGCGACGCCCCACTGGTAGTCCAGGACGTCCAGCGCTGCCGAGTTCCAGGCGTTGACGATCCAGTTCGGCACGGTGGCGCCGGGTTCCCCGCCGGGCAGGCCGGACATGGTGACCACACGGTTTTGTCCGAGGCGGTGCGCCAGCCGGATGGAGCGGCGGATGTCCTCGGCGTGCTTGTCGCCGATGACGGGGTTGGGGTGCAGCGGGTTGCCGTTGCAGTTCAGCCCGGCGATGGAGACGCCGGTTCCCTCGAAGATGGCCAGGTAGTCGTCGCGGGCGGCGTCGCTTTCGAGGATGTCGTCGAACGTGGGGATGTGCACGGCGGGAAGGAACCCGCCGGAGTTGATTTCGATGCCGGTCAGGCCGAGGTCCGCGACGACCTTCAGCGCCTCGGGCAGCGGGCGGTCGTGCAGGATCGCGTTGTAGACGCCGAGCTTCATAGCGTGATCTTCTTTCCGTTGTTCAGGGCTGATTCGGTGACGGCTGCGAGCAGTTCCATGTTGCGGACGCCGTCGTCGAAGGTGGCGCAGCGGGGCAGGGATTCGGCCTCGCTGAATCCGGCGACCTCTTCAAGGAACGCGCGGGACTGGTAAGCGAAGGCGTCGTTCTGGCCGAAGCCGACCTCGGGGGCATCCATGGCAAGGCCGCCGGCGATGTAGGGGTGGCCGGGGCCGAGGCTGACCTGTCGGTAGCCGTTCTCGTGGCCGGAGCCGTCGTTGAGGAACAGCTGGATCTCGCCGGGGCGGCGCTGGTCGAACTTCGCCGCGCCGTTTTCACAGAAGACCTCGAAGTTGAGGCTGTTGGCGTGCCCGGCGGCAACGCGGGAGACCTCGAGGCTGCCCGTGCCGTTTTCGAATTCGGCGGAAAAGGCGGCGTAGTCGTCGTTTTCGACAGCCTCATAGGTGTCGCTGACGGCGGCATGGTCGTGTCCGATGACGGCTCCCAGGGGGAGGGGCCTCTTGTCGATTGCGGTGCTGAGGCGGCCGCCGCTGACGGACTTGATGTCGCCGCAGAGGAACTCTGACACGTAGGTGAGGTGGCTTCCGACGTCGGCCAGGGCGCCGGAGCCCGGGCCGCCCTTGTAGCGCCAGCTCATGGGGGCCTCGGGGCTGAAGCCGTAGTCCGTCCAGTAGCGGCCGCTGAAGTGCAGCACCCTGCCGAGGGTTCCGTTGTGGATGAGGTCGCGGATGTAGGCGATGCCGGGGGTGCGGCGGAACGTGAACCCGATGCGCGCAATCGAGGAGGCGCTGCGGGCGGCGTCAGCCATGGCCCGGGCGTCCTCGAGGGTGTCGCTCAGCGGCTTTTCGCACAGCACGTGCTTGCCGGCGGCGAGGAGGCCCTCCACCACTTCCCGGTGCAGGGAGTTGGCGATGACCACGCTGACCACGTCAATGTCATCGGCCTCGGCGATGGCCTGCCAGGAGGTGTCGTTGCGCTCGTATCCGAAGCGCCTGGCAGCGAGGGAACCGAACTCCGGGTTCACGTCCCCGATTGAGACCAGCCGGACCGGCGGCAGAACCGGGTTGTAGAGGGCGGAGGCGGTGCGGTAAGCGGCGGCGTGAGCCTTGCCGGCCATGCCCGCCCCGATGACGGCGACGCCGATATCTTTGGGCATTGGTTTTCTCCTTTGAAACGGGCTCTGCGGGTCTCAGCCGCGGGAAACATGGATGTGAAATGGAGCGCTCCATAAAGACGATAGGGCCGCTACTTTGTCCTGTCAATATGCCAACTCGAACCGCTGGTGGGGCACAATTGCAGGGTGACCCAGGAGACGGGCAGGCGCCCGAACATTTATGACGTTGCCTCCGCGGCCGGGGTGTCGAAGTCCCTGGTCTCGTTGGTCCTGCGCGGGGCGCCTGGCGTGTCCCCCGCCCGCCGCGCCGCGGTCGAGGAGGCCATCGAGCGATTGAACTACCGCCCGAGCCGCGCGGCGGCCACCCTGGCCGGCAACAGGTCCCGCACCATCGGCGTCGTTCTGGACGACTACCGGAATCCCTGGTTTGTCGGCTTGCTGGGCGGATTGCATGATGAGCTTGCACCGCTCGGTTTCCGGGTGGCGGTGGCCGACCCGTCCTTCAACGCCCATCTGGACCGGACTCCGGTGGACGGCCTGATGTCACTGCGGGTGGACGGGATCGTGATTGCCACCGAGCCCACCGAAGAGATGTTTGCCGCCGTCGATGTTCCTGCAGTGGTGGCGGGCAACCGTGACGTCGCAGTTCCCGGAGCGGACATCGTTGCCAACGACGACAAGGCCGGCGGCCGCCTGGCTGCCGAGCACCTGATCGGACTGGGACACACGGAGATCGGCCACGTCACCGGCGGGGGCGGCGCCGCCCGGCTGCGGGCCGAAGGGTTTGCCGCGGCGATGGGCGAACGCGGTCTGCGTGCGCCCACGGTGCAGGGCTTTGGGCAGACGATGGAGCCGGACGGCTACGAAGGCGGACTGCGGCTTCTCGACCAGAACCCGGCACTGACCGCGGTTTTTGCCGCCAACGATGTGATGGCGATGGGGGTCGCCGCGGCAGCGCGGGACCGGGGCCGGCGCGTCCCGGAGGATCTGTCCCTGATCGGCTACGACAATTCGCCCCTGGCGTCGGCGAATTTGCTGCGCCTGACCACGGTCGATGGCCGCAACGGCACGGTGGGTGCCGGGGCCGCCAAGGCGCTGCTGGAGCGCATGAAGGATCCGGACCTGCCGGTTCAAACGAAGCTCGTGGACCCGGAGCTGGTGGTCAGGGGCTCGACGGCGCCGCCTGCCTGAGCTGTTCGGCTTCCTGGCCGTACACGAACGGCGCCCTGCCGCAGAGGCGAGGGGCGCCGTCGTTCTTCAGGTGTACTGAAAGGCTAGAGCGCGCCCTGCGCGCTGGTGCCGGCGGGGATGGCCGCCAGCCGGGTTACTTCCACCGGCTCTTCCAGCAGTCCCTCAAGGGAGGCGTTCAGGCGGGCGACGGCCTCGCCGGCGCCGTGGGCGTCGAGGAGCTCGGCGCTCTCCCACTTTTCGATCATGACGATCTGGCCATTCGGTGCTTCGTGGATGGCGTACAGGATGCAGCCGGGCTCCTCATGCACCTCCGCGATGGCGGGGGAGAGGGCGGCGACGACGTCGTCGAAGGCGCCTTCCTTGGGCGTGAACATGGCGGTGACAACTACGCTCATGGGTTTCCTTTTCCTATCTGGTTACTGGTTTACGGACTTGCTGGCCAGGGATCGGGCGGGTGCCGCGCAGCTGCTCCGCGGCACGAAATCCGCGTTCACTTCGATGGTCCTGGCGCCGGCGGGGAGCCGGCCCTGCATCCGTCCGAGGACGAGCTCCAGGGAGTGCACCGCAAGCATGCCGATCGGCTGTTTGATCACGCTGAGCGGCGGGCTCGTCAGCTCGGTCCACGGATTGTCGTCAAAAACGATAACCGATAGGTCATCGGGTATGCGCACCCCCATCTGGACGAGGCGCCGGACTGAGCTTTGCACCTGGGCGGTGTTGGCCACGATCAAGGCGGTGGGGGCATCCGGGAGCGCCAGAAGGGATCCGACGGCGTCGCCCCCGCCGTCTCCGCGGAACGGGACGTCGCGGACCAGGGTGGGATCAAGGCTTATGGAAGCGCTGTCGAGGGCGGCGCGGTAGCCGCCGATCCGCGAACGCCCGGTGGACGTGCTGGCCGGTCCGGTGATAAGTCCGATCCGCTCATGGCCGAGGGCGATGAGGTGGTCGGTGGCGCGCCGGGCGGAGTCGGAGTTTTCGATGCTGACGACGTCGACATCGCCAAGTTCCGCAATGGCGCGGTCGACGAACACCACGTTGACGCCGAGTTCCCGCAGGCGGTCCCATTTCTCGACGTTTCCGCCCGTGGGCGTTGCAATGACGCCGCCCACCGAGCGGTCCAGGAGCGTGTCGAGGGACTCGGCCTCCAGGTGCGGGTCCTCCTGGGTGGTCATGACCACCACCTGCACGCCGTGGCTCCGGGCCTCCCACACCACGCGGTCAGCCAGCAGGGCGAAGAACGGGTTGGCCAGGTCCGTGACCACCAGGCCCACGGTGAGGGCGTGGCCCGCGCTCAGCTCGCGCGCCGCAGCGCGGGGGCGGTAGCCGAGTTCGCTGATGACCTTCAGCACCTGTTCGCGCTTGGCAGGCGCTACGGGACCGGAGTCCGGGTTCAGCACCCGCGACACCACGGACACCGAGACTCCCGCCGCTGCCGCCACATCGCGGATTGTGGGCGCCTTCTTCAATGCTCCTCCTCGTGGCCGGTGGGGCTCACCGACATCTGTTGACACAGCTTAACACTGACTGGTACAAAAGTGGAACCGGTTCCACTCCGGTAACGCAGATCACAGCATCTGCGTCCCAGATCACACTTGGCTGCGACGAAGAGGTTGCCTCATCCCCCGAATGGACGGCTATTTCTCTTCGGTCAGACATCAACCAGAGAGCTCCCCATGAACCTTCACAAGCTTCTTAGCGACCGCGAGAACCAGGGCCGTCCCATCCGTGTAGGCCTCATCGGCGCCGGCCGGTACGGAACCATGTACCTGGCTCAGGCAAACAACATCCCGGGCATCCATGTTGTTGCCATCGCCGACATCAATGTGAAGCGGGCAGAAGGCGCGTTCGAGCTGGTCGGATGGCCTAAGGACCAGATCGCTCCTGACATCGCAACCGCCCTCAAGAACCGTTCCACCACCATCGTGGCCAACGCCGACGAGCTGTTCGACGTCGGCATCGACGTTATCGTTGAAGCCACCGGCAACCCGATCGTCGGTGTGAAGCACGCACTGCGGGCGATCGAAACGAAGAAGCACATCATCATGGTCACGGTCGAGGCGGACGCCCTGGCCGGCCCGGCCCTCGCCAAGCGCGCGGAGGAGGCCGGCGTCGTCTATTCCATGGCCTACGGCGACCAGCCCGCGCTCATCATGGAACTGGTGGACTGGGCCCGGACGAGCGGCTTCGACGTGGTGTGTGCGGGCAAGGGCGCCAAGTACCTCGAGCACTACCACGAGATGAACCCGGACAACGTATGGGAAAACTGGGAGTTCTCCAAGGAGCTCACCGACTCCGGCCAGCTCAACCCGTACATGCACACCTCCTTCCGTGACGGCACCAAGGCATCCATCGAGATGGCCGCCGTCGCCAACGGTGCCGGCCTCACGCCGTCGGACAACGGGCTGAGCTTCACCCCGGGTGACGTCGAAGAGATCGCCACCATCTGCCGCCCCGCCGACGTCGGTGGCGCCCTGGCCCACGAGGGCAGCGTGGACGTCATGTCCAGCGTCAACCGCGACGGCAGCTGGATCAGCCACAACACCCAGGAAGGCGTGTTCGTCGTCGTCAAGGCCACGAATGGCTACGTCTCCGGCTGCTTCAACGAGTACCCGTGGCACCCGGACCCCACCGGCCAGTACGCAGCGCTGTACCGCCCGTACCACTACGTGGGTCTCGAACTGAATATGTCCATCGCCAACGCGGCGCTGCGCGGCATCGCCACCGGCTCGCCCGTCGGCTTCTTCGGCGACGTCGTTGCCACCGCCAAGAAGGACCTGAAGGCCGGCGAATTCCTCGACGGCGAGGGCGGCTTCACCGTGTGGGGCAAGCTCGTCTCGGCCAAGCACTCGGTGGAAATCGGCGCCCTGCCGGTGGCCCTGGCCCACCACGTCGAGCTGCGTGCCGACATCGCCAAGGGCGCAACCGTGCGGTGGGAGGACGTCATCATGGACGAATCCCTTTCCCAGGCCCTTGAGCTGCGCCGCGAAACAGAAGCGCTCGTCTCGGAAGCCGCCCTGAGCGCCTAACCATCCGCTTTGCCCCTCCGGTCCGGGCGCGGGAAGCCCATGCCATCCCGCGCCTGCCGGAAAAGACTCCTTCCAATGAAGAAAGGCATCACATGAACACCAAGACCCGCGCCCTCACCGGACTGCTGGCCACCGCCCTCGCCGCCACGCTCCTCGCCGGATGCGCTTCCGGAGCTCCGGGCGGGGGCGCGCCGGTAGCCAAGATCCAGCTGTCCATCCCGGATCCGCTGACCTCCTCGGTGGGTGTCTCCGCCCAGCACTTCGCCGACCAGGTGAAGAAGACCTCCAACGGCTCAGTGGTTGTCACCGTGGTGCCCAACGGGACCAGCTTCAGCGGAGACCAGAACGCCGCTGTGACCAGGCTGCAGGGCGGGTCCCTGGACGCGCTGATCCTGTCCACATCGGTGTACGCCTCCGTGGTCCCGGAAATGAACGCCATCAGCATTCCCTACCTGTTCGATGACACGAAGGAGGAAGCCGCGTTCCTGGCCGGCAAGCCGGGCGACGTCCTGAAGGAAAAGCTCAAGGAGAAGAACACGGTGGCGCTGTCCTTCCTCACCAGGACCGGACGCCAGATCACCAACTCCGAACGCCCCATCGAAAAGCCGTCGGACCTCAAGGGCCTGAAGATCCGCGTGCCGGGCAACCCGCTGTGGACGGAGTTCTTCGGCAAGCTGGGCGCCAGCCCCACCACCATGGCCTTCTCCGAGGTGTTCACCGGCCTGCAGACCGGAACGATCGACGGCCAGGAAAACCCGATCGAGGTGCCCTGGACCAACAAGTTCTCGGAGGTCCAGAAGTACGTCTCGCTGACGCACCACATCAACGACGCCTGGGTCCTGGCCCTGTCCTCGAAGAAGTGGGACTCCCTCAAGGAGGACCAGAAGAAGATCCTGACGGACGCCTCGGCAGAGACGGCCACCTTCAAGACGGAGTACGACGCCGAGCAGTCGGAGAAGCAGCTGGCTGAGCTTACCGCCAAGGGCATGAAGGCCAACGAGCCCACCGCCGCCGGCATTGAGCAGTTCAAGGCCGTTTCCAAGAGCCTCTACCCGGACTTCTCGAAGCTGATCGGCAAGGAATTCTTCGACCAGGCGATCGCCGCCGCCAAGTAGGGCCCTTTGCGGGCCGGAGCGCAGTCCGGCGCTTCGGCCCTCAGCCCCACACCCGAACTCAGCATCCCGCTCTTAACGTTGACAGTCTGGAAGAACATGGAACATACACTCGCCCCCAAGGACCTCGAAGACGTGCTTCCGTCTGACGCGGAAGAGATCCTCCACCACGGGCACGTCGCACCGCGCTGGAGCGGCGCCATCTGGCTGGACAAGGCCCTGGAATGGACCGTCGGCGCGGCCATCCTCGCCGAGCTCGTCGTGATCCTGCTGAACATCATGGTCAGGGTGGCCACGGGTGATTCTGTGCTGTGGACCCAGGAAGTGTCTGAAATTGCGCTCCTGACCATCGCCTTCATCGGCGGCGCGATCGCCTACCCCAAGGGTGCGCACATGGCCGTCCAAGCGCTGATCATGCGGCTTCCGGCAAGTTGGAAGCCCTACCTGGCGGCCGTCGTCGACTGGCTTGTCTTCGTCATGAGCGCGGGCGCCTTTGCGCTGTTCGTTCCCACCCTCGTCCAGCAGCTCGAGGAAAAGACGCCGATCCTCCAGCTGCCGGTGTTCTGGGTCTCGCTGCCCTTCTCAGTCGGCATGGTGCTCATCGCCTGGTTTGCTGTCCTGAAGCTGTGGAGCCAGCCCCGCCGCGCCGTCCTGGTCGGCGCGGGGATAACTGCCGTCCTGGCCGCGGCCGTGGTCCTGTCCCAGCCATTGTTCTACTACGCCTCGCCCAACGTCCTCCTCGGCGTGGTCCTGGTTGCCCTGTTCGCCCTCCTGTTCCTTGGCCTGCCCATCGCGTTCGTCCTCGCCCTGGCCTCCGGGATCTACCTGTACCTGGGCGGGATCTCCGAAGTCAGCGCCATCCCGATCGGCATGGCCTCCGGGGCCAAGGGCTTCGTGCTCCTGGCCATCCCGTTCTTCATCCTCGCCGGAACCGTCATGAACTCCGCCGGGCTGACCCTGCCGCTCGCCAAGCTGGTGGACGCACTCATCGGGCACCTGCGGGGCGGCCTGCTTCAGGTGGTCGTCGTGACCATGTACATCTTCTCGGGCATCTCCGGCTCCAAGGTTGCGGACGTCGCCGCCGTCGGCACCACCATGCGCGGCATGCTCGAGGAACGAAAGTACCCCCGCGGCGAGGTGGTGGCGGTACTGTCCGCCTCGGCCATCATGGGTGAGACCATCCCGCCGAGCATCGTCCTGCTCATCATGGGCTCCATCACCACGATTTCCACCACTACGCTGTTCCTCGCCGGCTTCGTTCCGGCTGCCTTCCTGGCCCTCGTGGTCATGGCACTCGTCTTCCTCCGCGCAAAGAAGCAGGGCGGCGTCTCCAGCCCCAAGGCCACCTGGCGTGCGCGCGGCTCCGCCACGTTCTTCGCCATCCCCACGCTGCTGCTTCCGGTGGGCATGGTGGTTGGCATCCTCAGCGGGTTCGCCACCCCCACCGAGGTGTCCTCGGTCGCCGTCGCCTATGCCTTTGTTCTTGCCGCCGCCTACCGGCGCGGCAGCAAGCGGCTGCTGGGCGATACCCTGCGGGAAACAACGACGACGGCGGGCATGGTTCTGTTCATCATCGCTGCCGCGTCGCCGCTGGCCCAGACGCTTGCCCTCGCCGGTGTATCCCAGCAGATCCATGACCTCATGTCCGGCCTGGGCGACTCACCCATCCTCTTCATGCTGTTCACCATCGTGCTGCTGATCATCATGGGCCAGCTCCTTGAGGGCCTGCCCGCGGTGCTGATCTTCGCGCCGCTGCTCCTGCCCATCGCCACGGAATTCGGCGTCAACCCGGTGCAGTACGCCATGGTCCTGATCATCTCCATGGGCATCGGTTCGTTCGCCCCGCCCGCCGGCGTCGGCTTCTACGTCGCCTGCGCAACCGGACTCGAGACGGTGGAAAAGAGCCTCAAGCATTTCTGGCCGTACCTCATCGCCGTATTCATCGGGCTGCTGGTGCTGGCTGCCGTTCCGTGGTTCAGCACCTTCCTGCCCGCCATGGCCGGCCTGATCCCCTTCTAACCAACACCACCTCCTAACGACATGAGCACCGTGACAGACACACAGAACCTCACCCAGGGCATCCCCGCGTCCGTTGCCCTGCTGGGCACAGGACCGATGGGTGCCCCGATCGCCAGGAACATCCTTGCCGGCGGCGTTCCCCTCACGCTCTGGAACCGCACCGCGGAAAAGGCCAGGGCCATCGAAGGGGGACAGGTAGCCGCCACCCCGGCCGGGGCCGCCGCCGAGGCTGTCCTGACTGTCCTGCCGGACCTGCCGCAGGTCGCCGGCCTTCTGTCCGGCGATGACGGGCTCCTGGCCGGGTGGCGGGCGGCCCGTATCGAGGAACCCGTTCTGGTGGTTCACGGAACGGTTTCCCCCGTGGCTGTCGCCGAGTTCGCCGAGCACTGCCGCCGCCAGCACGGGGTCACGGTGGTGGACGCGCCGCTCAGCGGAGGGACCATCGGTGCCGAGGAAGGCAGGCTGAGTACCATGGTCGGCGGGCCAAGTGATGTTGTGCAGCGCCTCCTGCCGCTCTTCGGGCTCTACAGTTCCACCGTGGTCCGGTTCGGCGAAACCGGCGCAGGGTCCACGGTCAAGGCGTGCAACCAGATCGTGGTGTCCGCCACCGTCACGGCCCTGGCCGAAGCGATGGCGGTGGCGACTGCCAGCGGACTCGACCCCGAGAAGGTGCAGTCCATCCTGGCCGGGGGGCTGGCGGATTCTGAGGTGCTCCGGCAGAAGGGGCGGCGCTGGATCGACGGGGACTTCGAAGGGGGCGGCTCTGCGAAGAACCAGCTGAAGGACCTGAACTTCATCGCCGAGATAGCCAAGGACAGAGGCCTGAAGCTGCCCCTCTCCGCCAGCGTGCGCGGCGCCTTTGAGCTCATGATCGCCGCGGGCGACGGCGAGTTGGACCATACAGGAATCTACCGCACGGTTCTCGGGCAGGCGGGATAGCCCAGGCAGTTTAGTCCCGCGGCACAGGCGGGGCTGGGGGGCTGGGGCCCGTCTCAGGAGTCTATAAGGCGCCGGGCGTGCGCGGCCTCCGACGGGTCGAGTTCGCCGTGCCCGCCGTCCAGGAACTCCCAGCGGCTGGTGCGGCCGTCCGGCCCGGTGAGGCTTCCCTGGCGGAGGGCGCTGTTGATGCGGCTGCGGGCCAGGGCCTCGTTCGCCGGTTCCGTGGCGAAGATGATCCGCAGGGTAACCGCGTCCCCGTTCCGCTCGGGCCGGGTGTGGTGCGGCGCGAGCGGGCAGGGCGGCGGGTGGTCCCAGCTTCCGCACAGCCCAAGGGTGACGGCGGCACCCAGGGCGCGCAGGTCGCCGTCGGCCTTCATCGCCACCGTGGCCTGGTGTACGAACGCCGCCTTTGCGGCTGTCATGCTCCGGCGCTGTCGTGGAGGTGCCCGAGCAGCGCGTCGAGGATCTGGAGTTGGCCCTTGACCAGTTTGACGCGGGCTTCGGATTCACCGATCCACTCGGCGCGGTCGATCTCGGGGAAGTGCTGGACGGTGCCAGACCCCTTGGGCCACTCCAGGGGAAAGGTGTTGCTCAGGATCTTCTCGGGCTTGAAGGCGGACTCGGCCGCAAAAGCCGTGATGAGCTTGCCGGAGGGCTGCTTGAAGGTTCCCAGCCGCACATAGTCCGCGGACGGCGCCGGGACTCCCATCTCCTCCGCGAACTCGCGCTGCGCGGCGGCCAAAGGGTCCTCCTCCTCGAGGTACTCGCCCTTGGGTATCGACCAGGCGCGCTCGTCCTTGCGCTCCCAGAAGGGTCCACCCATGTGGGCGATCCACACTTCCAATTCCTTCTTGCCGTTCCGCCGGTACAGCAGAAGGCCCGCGCTCCTGACCGTCATGCCCCAAGGCTACTCCCGGGATGCCGGCAACGTCCGGGGGTTGCCGCGCCCGGCGGGCACGGACCGGCGGGATCTGCGCCCGGCGAGCAGAATGGCCGCCGCGTTGGTGGCGACGATGATCGCGATGCCCAGCCACTCGTGCAGCACCAGGAGCTGGCCCAGTACCAGCGTCCCGGAGAGGGCGGCGAGCAACGGGTTGATGCTCATGTATATGCCGAAGAACCCTGGCTGCACGGTGCGCAGAGCGATGAGGTCCGCCGCATAGGGAATGACGGAACACAGCACGCCGGCGGCCACGGAGTAGCCCAGCGCCGGCCCGGCCAGGGAGCCCTGGGCCAGCAGCCAGGCAGCCACCGGAAGGTAAAACACCAGGGAAACCGCGGTGGCCACGGCGGGGGCCTGCAGGCCCGGCAGCCGCTGCCCGGCAACCCTGTTCAGGACGATGTACGCGGCCCAGCAAGCCGCGCCCGTCATGGCGATGCCGATGCCGGCGAGATCGCTGCTGGGCCCGGGCAGCACCAGGACATAGACCCCGCCGCCGGCGAAGGCCGCGCACAGCAGGTCCAGCCGGGTCCTGGAGCGCAGCAGCGCGATGGCCAGCGGGCCGAGGAATTCCAGGGTCACCGCCAGGCCCAGCCCGATCCGCTGGATGGCCGTGTAGAGGCAGATGTTCATGAGCGCGATGGCTGCGCCCAGCAGGAGCGCCGGCCACCACTGATGCCAGGTGAACCGGTGGAGCGGAGGCCGTGCCGCGGGCAGGAGCACGGCGGCCGCGACGATCTGCCGCACCGCAACCACTCCCGCCGGTCCGACTGCCGGGAAGGCGTGGGCACCGATGCCGGCGCCAATCTGGTTGCTGATTCCGCTGCCCGTCATGGTGAGGACACCAGCCAGGAAACGGCCTTGGGCAGGGGCAGTTTGACTGCGCTCCCGGGCGGCGCCGGACTCTGCTTGTATCGCCATGATCCACAGTGTGCGGCCAGATTCCGGAACCTATAAATGCTTCCGCTGCCTGTTCTATACGATGACCGTATGAATCTTGAGCTGCGCCATCTGCGGTCGCTCGTGGCCGTCGCGGACGCTCAGACGTTTACTGATGCCGCCATTGCACTGGGCACCTCCCAGGCCAGCGTTTCCCGCTCCGTAGCCGCCGCGGAGCAGGCCTTGGGCGTGCGCGTTTTCCAGCGGACCACGCGCAGCGTCACGCCCACCGCGGCGGGCAAGCGGATCATCGAACACGCCCGCCGGGTCCTCGACGAAGCCAGGCTGCTGGAAGAGGCAGCGCGGGACCATGCGGCAGAAATCAGGGTCGGCTACGCCTGGTCCGCGGTGGGCAGCCGGACCCTGTACCTGCAGCGGCGCTGGGAGGAAGCGAAGCCCGGGGTGGCGCTGGTATGGGTGCAGTCCAACTCGCCGGCCGCCGGGCTGGCCAACGGAACTGTTGACGTCGCCGTCGTCCGCCGGGAGCTCAGCGACGCACGGTTCGCCCAAACGCTGCTTGGAACGGAGCGGCGGTACGCCGCGGTGGCGGCCACGGATCCGCTCGCCCGCCGTCGCTTCCTGCGCATGGCCGACTTTGCCGGCCGGACGATCGCGGTGGACAGCCGGACGGGCACCACCACGCTGGACCTCTGGGATCCGGGAGTGCAGCCGGCATCGCTGCGCCCCGTCCAGGGCGTGGACGACTGGCTGACACTGATCGCCACCGGCCAGGCGATGGGCATGTCATCGGAGGCGACAGTGTCCCAGTACCCCAGGCCCGGCGTGGCCTACAAGATTGTGCGGGACGCCCCGCCCATATCCGTGTTCCTCGTGTACTGGAAGGACGATCCGTCGGCTCTCATTCCGGACTTCGCGGGTCTTGCGCGGCAGGCTTATGACGACGGCGGGACGGCGGCCGGCGGTTCGCCGTCCGGGGCAGCGGCGGGCTGACAGCGTCTTGTGGCGCCCCGTTCACGGGGGCACACTGGAAAAAACGATGTGAAAGGAGCCCGTCGTGCGCAAAAGAACAGCGTGGATCATCGGTGCAGCCGTTGCTGTGGCGGCTCTGGGAGGCGCCTCGGTTGCGGCGGCTTCCGTCAACCCCTTCGACGATGATTCGATCACCAACGACAGCAGCCAGCAGCCGCTGAACCAGACCGACCGCGACAAGGCAGTCGACGCCGCGATGGCCAAGGTGGGTCCGGGGCAGGTGACCGACGTCGAGCGGGGTGACAGCTCAGGTTCTGCCTATGAGGTGGAGATCCGGAAGAGCGACGGGTCCGAGGTCGAGGTCAACGTCAGCCCCAACTTCCAGGTCCTGGACCAGAGCCCGG
Source organism: Arthrobacter sp. NPDC057388 (assembly GCF_042668165.1). Classification (NCBI taxonomy): domain Bacteria; kingdom Bacillati; phylum Actinomycetota; class Actinomycetes; order Micrococcales; family Micrococcaceae; genus Arthrobacter; species Arthrobacter sp. NPDC057388. Next base: position 156,520 of record NZ_JBHVBL010000001.1, on the reverse strand, counting down.
ACGACTGACCGGGCGATCCCAGAACATCCGTGGTCCACAGGACCATCCGGCGCTAGCCGGGCGACCGGGCGAAGTCCGCGCATGTATCCACGGGCGGGATCCTTTCAATCAACGGGGTGGGCGTCAACACCGGCGCTAAGGCGCTCGCGGAGTGTTTGGAGGGACTGCTGTGAATGGCGTCTGGTGCGTGATCGAAGGGGACACACTTGTCATTACGACGTTGGACCGTCTCGGGCGCTCGACGCAGAACATGCTTGCCTTCGCCGATGAACTCCGCAGCCGGGGCGCGGGCCTGCGCGTATTGAACCTCGGCGGGATGACGTGGACACCGCGACTCTGATGGGGTCGATGTTGTTCACGATCATGGCTGCTCTCGCCCAAATGGAACACGAGATCAGACACGAACGCGTGGTCGATTCCATCAGCAAGCGCAGGGAAGCCGGAAAGAATCTAGGCGGTCGACCGCGCCGGGTCACTGACAGTCAGATCAGAAGCGCAATTCGTGTGGTCGAAGGCGGTGAGCCTGCCGCGCAGGTTGCCCGCGATCTCGGAATGTCCAGGGCAACGTTCTACAGGCGGTCGCGAGCACTCCCGAACTAGTCGGATCTCTGGAAAACCTTGCTTTCACGCACTCTCTTGGAACCTGAGGGCTCAGCGGACAGCGCCCTGCGTTTGCTAGTTGTCTTCAGTTGATAGCAGCTTGGTTACTCTTTCGGCGCTGGCGCGGACTGCGGCAGTCAGGTTCTCGATCGGTGCTTCTTGTACCCGGTATCGGGGGATGGTGATGGTGAGGGAGCCTCGGACTGTCCCGTCGATAAAAAAGGGTGCGGCTATGCCGTACGCTTCCGGGATCCTCTCTCCGTCACCGATGGCCCACCCGCGAAGCCTGATTTGGTCAAGGTCTGCCTTTAGCGAGTTAGGGTTGGTGAGCGTGCGCTCGGTGAAGGCCTCCAGGTTGATGCTGTCCACTACCGCCGGAATGTGGGCGAGAATGGCCTTGCCCGCCGCCCCTGCATGGAGCGGTATTTGGGATCCGATTTCCAACACGTAGCGGACTCCACTATCGGAGCCGGCGTAAGTGGCCGCCATGTGGGCTGCTCCAGTGTTGTGGTCTAACAGCGCCAGGCCCACGGTTTCACCTGTTTGTTCGGCAAGATCTCGAAGTTCGTCGACGATCAGGTCAGTCAATTTTGCCTGGGGGCCCAGCTCTGCTGCCCATCGGAGGAGGGTTGGCCCGGCGATCCAGCTCCTTGGGGAAATTTGAGTCATTAGTCCGGATTCGGTGGCCGCTTCTGCCAGCCGCCGGGACGCGACTGATCCGGCTCCAACCACTTCGGCCAGACGCCCGGAACCAAGCTCGGTCATGGGCCTTGCACAAAGTTCTGTCAGAAGCCGGGATATCCGCTCGATCAGAGTTGCGGGCGGCAGGTCTCGCTTTTCGCGAACCGCCGGCTCCTGCGACGCAGAGCGCGCTGCCGATTCCAGTTCGGCGGCCGCTCGTTGCAGTAAATCGGTGGTCGCGGGGATGCTTGCTTGGTCGAATTCGTTCCGCGGCCTTGAGAGCGAGACCGAACCGATGACGTGTTCGCTGAGACTGAAAGGCACGGCAACGCCGGCCGCGTCGGGAATATGCTGGCCAAGGCTCACCACCGCACCCAAGGCTGCATGGGTTTGCAGCGCCTGCTCAACTTGGGCGCGGGTCTCCATTGAATGTTCGGTGTATTTCGCCAGATGCTCGGGCAGTCCTGATGTCCCCCTGCGTGAGAGGATCGCCAGCCCGAGTGCGCCGGCATGGACGGGCAGTCGGCTGCCTGCCCTGAGGGTGTACCTGACGGGTGAATCGGGCTCGTGGGAGATCAGTACGAAGCACTCTTCGGGGAAGTTCGAAGCGATAGCCAGCAGGGCCGTGGCGTTAGTGTCCTTGCTGAGTTGGGAAAGCAGGCGGGAGCCTTGAGCGAACAGCGGGTGACGTTCGTGGAGAGTTTGGGACAGGACCCGGAGGCGCGGCCCGACACTGTATGCACCGTTGGCGTCCCGGGAAAGAAGCCGCTCTTCAACCAGCCTGCCTAGGTTCCGGCTGACAGTGCTCTTGCTGGCGTTGAGCTGTTCGGCTAGTTCGCGGACTCCCCAACCGCTTCCTGAACGGCTGATGACGGCCTCAATGGCCGCGAAGACTTCCGCTGATCCGTCGCGCTGAGTTGAGCGTCCGGCTTGTTCCATGACCGCAGTATCTCACGCGCTGACCGGCTTGCAGGGAGCCCGCCGGCCGCTGCCCCCGGGTCGGCATTTCTTTCATCTTGACAGTGGCATGGAACACATGCATTCTTTAACCAACCCCAAGAAATAGGACACTGTCCCATTTATCTAAAGACAGAGAGGTCTTCGGATGACCACCCACACCATTGCCGCCCCGGATCTGGAGCGGCGCAAAAAAGCGAAAAAGGCCACTGGTGTAGCTGCCTTCGGCACGTTCATCGAGTACTACGACTTCAGCGTGTACGGCTACGTGGCCGCGACTCTGGCCACAGTCTTCTTCCCCAGCGATGACCCTCTGATGTCGCTGCTGAACACCTTGCTGGTGTTCGGCTCTGCCTTCGTCGTCCGCCCGCTGGGCGCGGTCTTCTTCGGCCGCCTCGGTGACCGCAAGGGCCGCCGCTACAGCCTGATCGCCAGCATCTCGCTCATGGGCGCCGCCGCGACCCTGACTGGTCTCCTACCCGGCTACGCCCAGATCGGCGTCGTCGCCCCCATCCTGCTGGTCCTCTTCCGTATGCTGCAGGGCTTCTCCACCGGCGGCGAAATCGGCGGCGCCGCGGCCTACATCCGTGAATGGGCGGAACCGAGGAAGCGCTCCCTCTACGTTTCGATGATTCCTGGCATTGCCCAGTTCGGTAAGGGCCTCGCAGCGGGCCTCGCAGCATTGGCCGCCGCAGCCATGCCGGCGGCAGCGATGGCTGATTGGGGTTGGCGGATTCCTTTCCTGCTCGCTCTGCCGCTCGGCATCCTGTGCCTTATTCTCCGCCTCAAGATCGAGGACAGCCCCGAGTTCACGGCCATCAAGGACAAGGACACGACCTCCGAGAAGCCGTTCCGTGAAGTGCTTTCCAAGTACCCCAAGGCCCTGGCCAAGGTCACGACCATCTCCCTCGTCCAGAACCTGGGCACCTACATCGGCACCGTCTTCGTCGCCGTCTACTTCAGCGAAGTCCTCGGGTTCAAGAAGAGCGAAGCATCAACGATTGTTCTGCTCGCCGTGATCTTCGCCGCCGTCCTGATCCCCTTCGCAGGACAGCTCGGTGACCGCATTGGTGGCCGCAAGGTTCTCCTGTGGTCCTACATCGCGTACGCAGCCATCTCGATCCCGTCGTTCGCCCTGATGAACCAGCACTCCTTCGTCCTGGCATTCCTCGGACTGGCCCTTGGCATCATCCCCTACGCCCTCTGCCAGGCCGGCACCTACGGCTCCATGCTGGAGTTCTACCCCACCCGCATCCGCCACACCGGCGTCGCCTTCGGACACAGCGTCGGCGCAGTCATCGGCGGCGGCGCAGGCCCCTACTTCGCCACCTGGCTCATCGACCAAACCGGCAACACGTTCGTCCCCGCCTTCGTGCTGGTCGCCGCCGGCCTGCTCGGCCTCCTCGTCGTCGGACTTCTCGTCAAGCCAAACCACAACCCGTCCGAACATCTCTACCGTTAGGCCTGCTCCACCATGACTGAGATCTACGTCTCCGACCCCATCCACCCCTACGTACTGGCAGAGATCAAGGCAGCAGCAACCGTACATCTCGGCTTCGGCCCGGACAAGGTCAACTACCTGAATGTCAGCAAAAACGTTGATGCCGTCATCCTCCGCGCAGAAAACTTCACCAAGGACGTCATCGAAGCCTCACCGCAGCTGAAAATCATCGCCCGCCACGGCGTCGGCACCAACAACGTCGACATCGACGCCGCCACGGACCAGGGCATCTGGGTCACGACCACACCCGGGGCCAACAGCAACGCCGTCGCCGAGCACGTCTTCGCGCTGCTGCTCGCCGGAGCCCGGAAAGTCCCGACCGCCACGCATCGGGTCCGCGCCGGCAACTGGTCAGAAGGTAAAGGCGACCTGATCGGCTTCGAACTCTCCGGGCGCACCATGGGCATCATTGGCTTCGGTGCCATTGGGCGCCGCGTCGCAGCCATCGCCCGGGGCTTCGGGATGACCGTCCTGGCCTGCGACCCGATCGCCAAGGCAGAGGACGTAGCTGCCGCCGGTGCCCGGCTCGTGTCCCTTGACGAGCTGATCACCGAGGCTGACGCGATCAGCATCCACGTTCCCCTGCTGCCTTCGACACGCCACATGATCGGTGTACAGGAACTGGCCCGGATGAAGAAGTCCGCGTTCATCATCAACACCTCACGCGGCGGCCTCGTCGATGAAGCCGCGCTGGCGGATGCGCTCAACAAGGAACTTATCGCCGGTGCTGCCTTCGACGTCCTCGAAGCCGAGAGCATCGACATGAAGGACCCGCTCCCCCACACACCATTCCCGCACAGCACAACCCCCGGACTGCTCCTGACCGCACATATCGCCGGCCAGACCGAAGAAGCGTTCCTCGAGGCCGGGACCGTGGCATGGGCGGAGGTGCAGCGGGTCCTTGCCGGTGAAGCACCGAGCCACCCCGTCAATCAACCGAACCTCCGCCCGGCACACGCCTGATTCCACGACTGAGACAAGAAAGCTGCCATGTTTATCAACGTTTCCGCAGACAACATCGCCGTCCACCCGGAATGGCCCCGGCCATCCGAGGATCTGATCCAAGCCATCGCGGCCTTTCCTCCCGCCCTCATCGGTGACGTCCGAAACCGCCTGGACATGATGTCAGCTGATATCCGTTGCCTCACCCCTGGCGCGAAGCTGGCCGGAGCGATTCTGCCGGTTCAGGTCTGGGAAGGGGACAATCTGGCGATCCACCGGGGACTTGATGAAGCCAAGCCCGGGGACGTGCTGGTGATCTCCGGCAACGGCGTCACCAACCGGTCCGTGTTCGGCGGCATCCTCGCCGAGATCTGCCTCAGCAAGGGAGTGACAGGGGTCATCATCGACGGGGCCGTACGCGACATCGAGGAAATCAACGAGATGGGCCTCGCCCTGTACGCCAAAGCGACGGTGCCCGCAGGCCCGTCCAAAAACGGGCCCGGCGCAGTGGGCAAGCCCGTTGCTTGCGGCAACGTCGTCTGCAACCCCGGTGACATCGTGATCGGCGATCAGGACGGCATTGTGGTCATTCCGCAATCGGAGGCGCTTGAAACTCTCAAGCGCCTGCCTCACCAGGAAGACGTTGAACGACAGATCCGGGACCGCGTCAAGGCCGCTGCCGTCAACTAAACCCGGATTGGCCGCCACCGGGAAAGTGGCGGCCAATCCGCATTTAACAAGGAAAGGTGCAGCACGTCAGCATGCACAGGCACACTCAGTGGGAAGACCTGATCGGACCACTCGTCGAGGTCCATCAACACGGACAGGTTGTCCGCTCAGGAATCGTCGACGAGGCCATGCCAGACGGCTCCGCCATCTGGATCACCTCGGACAGCAGTCAACCCCGCAGAATCTACGAAAAATCAGAAGGGTTCCTGATCTACGTCGAACCGCAACCGCTGACCGGAGCATCGACCTACAGAATGACGGCGGAACACTTACACCTCTACGCAGGCAAAGCCTCGCCGCTGCGGCCGCAATGGAACCGCTAACGACAGAGCACCATCCACTAAAGCCCTGGGCTTCTTAAACTGTCAGGCTGGCATCTTAGAGTCCGTCGGGCCGCTGTCAGTAAAAGAGGAATTCCACCTCAATCTGACGGCATTTGCGCAGTCCCCGGACGTCAGGTTGGGGTGTGGTTCAATCTGCAGCTATGAAGCCCTGTTGTGCTGTTCCTTCATGGGCAAGCCGCCGCTATAGGTGACTCTTAGAAGCTGTCACGAGACGCAGTGTGCGTTTCCATGAAACTGGCTACTCGTTGGGAACTTTGGGGCGAGGCGAAGGCTGAGCTAAGCCCGACAGCCCGGGCGCCAGCGTTGAGCATTTCCTCGGCGTTGTCCAGTGTCATGCCGCCGGTGGCCACGAAATTGATGTCCGGAAAGGGGCTGAGCATGGCTCTGACCCAGACTGGGCCGAGCTCGGAGGCCGGGAATGCTTTGAGCCAGGTCAGGCCCAGGCGCTGGGCCTGCAGGATTTCACTGGCGGTCGCGACGCCGGGGAGGTGGGGGATTCGACGTCTGATGCTCTCTGCGACGATTTCGGGGTTGAGTCCGGGGGAGACTGTGAAGGAGATGCCAGCGGATGCGGCTGCTTCGAGCTGTTCGAAGGTGTTGACTGTGCCTGCACCTACTTTCCTACCCTGTTGTGACGCGGCTTGGACGGCTGCTTTCAGCGAGGCGATGGCGTCCGGGGTCTGGATCGGTACTTCGACGTGTTCGACGCCGGCGGCCCAGGCGTTTTGGGCGTATTCGACGGTGGTGGCTGGATCCAGCCCTCGCAGGACGGCGATGACCGGAACTCGGAAGAAGTCTCTGTTGAACCATTCTGCGGTGGTCATGGTTTTCCCTTGTTAGTGGTTTGCTGTTTGTGGAGGTCGGGGTGCTGTGAGGCCGTGACCGGGGCGGTAGTCTCCGCGTGTACCGAGAGTCCATGCGGCCACTGAGTGGCCCAGCGAGAGCCGGTCCCCAGGGGTGGCTCCGCGCAGGAGTCCTGCGAGGTAGCCGCCGGCAAATGCGTCACCTGCGCCGACAGGTTCGATGATCTTCACTGGGCGTGCGGGGGCCCGGTGTATCTGCTCGGCGCCATCCGGAGCGCGTATAAACTCCACGGCTTCGGTCCCGCCGTCCTTCACCACCAGGTGGGCCGGTTCGGGAAGCAGGCGGGCAACGTCTTCAGCGGTGGCGCATTCCCAGAGCGTGCCCGCCTCGTCCAGGCCCACGAGGACAACCTCGGCGCGGCGGGCGAGTTCGAGCAGGACAGGTGCGGCATCGGTAGCTGACCACAGGGCTGCGCGGTAGTTCACGTCGAATGAGATGGGTGCCCCGCTGGCTGTGCGGGCGTCGAAGAGAACTTCAAGGAAGGAACGGCATCCTGGGGACAGCGCCGCGGTGATTCCTGAGATGTGCACCCACGGTGCAGTCTTCAGGCCCCACCGGGTCAGGTCTCCGGGCTCCATCCGGGATGCGGCAGAACCTTGGCGGTAGTACAGCGTTCTGGCACCGGATCCGGTATCCGGCTCCTTGAAGTAGACGCCGGTTGGCGCGTTGGCATCCTCCTCGGCGCGTGAGACATCAACTCCCCGCCCCGCCAAGGTGTGCAGGATGCGTTCCCCGAAGGCGTCGCGTCCCACCCTTCCGGCCCAGGCAACGGCAATCCCGAGTTCGGCGAGCTGGGTTGCCACGTTCGATTCCGCGCCGCCGATTCCCAGCAGGCATTCCTCAGCGATTGCCAGTGATTCGGTGGCGGGGGGTGCGACGACGGCCATCGTCTCGCCGACGCAGACCACCAGGGGCTCCGAGGAGTCGGGGGTTCCTGCGATGTTGGGAGGTTTCACCGGCCCAGCCAGCCGCCGTCGACGGGCAGTACGATTCCGGAGACGTAGTCCGATGCCCGGCTGGCCAGGAATACTGCCGCGCCGCCGAGGTCCCCGGCGTTTCCCCACCGTCCGGCGGGAATGCGTTCGAGGATGGAGCGGCTGCGCTCGGGGTCCTCCTGGAGGGCCTGGGTGTTGTCGGTGGCAATGTAGCCTGGCGCGATCGCGTTGACGTTGACCCCGGCGGCGGTCCATTCGTTGGCGAGGGCCTTGGCCAGGCCGGCGATGGCTGATTTTGATGCGGTATACCCCGGGACGTTGATGCCGCCCTGGAAACTCAGCAGTGAGGCGGTGAAAATGATCTTTCCTCCGCCCCGCGCCATCATGGACCTGCCTATTGCCTGGGTCAGGACGAACTGGCTGCTGAGATTGACCTCAAGCACTCTGTCCCACAGTTCAAGGGGATGGTCGGCGGCGGGGGCGCGCTCGATGGTGCCTGCGTTATTCACGAGGATGTTGACGCCCATGGGCTCCAGCCGGGCGGCGAGGTCGAGGACGGCAGCACGGTCGGCGAAATCAGCCTGCATGGCTGTGAACTTGCGGCCGGTGGCTTCAACGCGGCGGGCCACCTCACCGCCGTCGGTTTCCATTGACGCGCTGACACCGATGATGTCCGCTCCTGCAGAGGCCAGCGCTTCGGCGATGGCGAGCCCGATTCCGCGGCGTGCACCGGTAACAACGGCGGTTCTCCCGGTCAGGTCGAAGAGCCCGTTTTGTCCGTTGTGTTCTGCGCTCATGACGTGGCCCCTGACCCGACGTCGATGAGGACTTTCATGGCCTGTCCGCTCTCGAGCGTCGCGAACGCCTGCGCAGTCTCGGTGATGGGCTCGATGCCCGTGACGAGCTGGTCCGCCGGGATCACGCCAGTGCTGAGCAGTTCCACGGCGCGTTCAAAGTCGATGCGCTGGTAGACGCGGGCGCCCAGAATCCGCAGTTCCCGCCAGAAGACCTGCTGCAAGTTGACTGGCCGCGGTTGCGGGTGGATGGCGACGACCACAATGGTGCCGCGTACTTTGGCCAGCCCGGTGGCACCGAGAATCGCCGCTGCCGCGCCGGAGACCTCGAAGACCACGTCCGCGCCGGCGCCGCCGGTCCATTCGTTGACCCACGCGGTCTGGTCCTGGGTGCCGGGATCCAGCACCTCGAAGCCGAGGTCTGCGATGGCCTGCCGCCTGCTGGGGTCGATTTCGGCCACCACCACGCGGGCGCCCTCGTTCCGGGCGACGGTAGCGATGAGCGCGCCGATGGGGCCCCCGCCGATGACCACGGCGCTATCGCCGGGTGCCAGTTCGGCGCGGCGTACGTCATGTACTGCCACGGCGACGGGTTCGACCAGGGCGGCGTGGTCCAGGCGGAGTTCCTTGGGCAAGGCGACGACATGGGCGGCCGCGACATTCCACAGTCGCTGCAGGGCGCCGGGTGAGTCGATACCGATGAAGTTCAGGTTCTGGCAGATGTGCTGGTGGCCTGCCCGGCAGGCGGCGCAGGTGCCGTCCCATTCGAGGGGCATCACGGTGACGTGGTCACCGGTTTGCCAGCCTTCCACGCCCTCGCCGACTGCGGCGATGATGCCGCTCATCTCGTGCCCGAGGATTGCCGGCATGCTGACGCGGGTGTCCATGCTGCCGTGCAGGATGTGAAGGTCGGTTCCGCAGATGCCCGTATAGGCGACCTCGATCTGGACCTGGCCCGGCGCGGGGGGTTGGACGTCAGTCTCGCTGATGCCGATTTCCCTGTTGCCGAGGTAGTTTGCGGTGAGCATGTGAGCTGTCACTACCATCTACTTCTTTCGGTTCTCGAAGGCGAAGACATCTGAGATTAGGCCTTCTTCATAGCCAAAGCCTGGTGCCATGGGCGCACGGACCATGCCGTCGGAGCCCACCTCGGGGTTCGACTCGATGGGGTTTCCGTGGATGAGGGCCTCGTAGTAGGTCGTGTTGCTGATTGCCATGCACAGGTGCTGGTGGATGACGCTGGGGCCGTGGACTTCGGCCCTGACCTGGTAGGCGTCAGCCAGGTGGGCAATCCGCATGGCACCAGTCACGCCGCCCTTAAGCGGGGTGCTGGTGCGGACATAGGCGGCGCAGCCGCTGGCGAGGAAATCGGCGGTGTTCATGTGGGCGCCATCGGACGTTTCTGCGACCAGCAGTGGAACGCGGACCTTCTCGGCGAGCCATTTGTGGGAGGTGACGCTGAATTCGCGCATCGGTTCCTCGTACCAGAGGTACCCGGCGTCGCTAAGGGCGTGTCCGAGGTAAATGGCGTCCGGAAGATCGAAACCTGCCGAGCCGTCGTACATGAGCTCGATTTTGTCCCCCACGTGATCGCGGAGCTTTGTGCTCAGCTCCGCATCCCGCCGGGCATCGCCCCAGGCGTGCAGCTTAATGGCGGAGTAGCCGGCTTCCAGGCACTGGTCGGCGATGTCGAGGTATTCTTCGATGCTGCCGTAGGTGACGGTGGAGGCGTAGGCAGGGATGGCTTCGCGGTGTCCGCCGAGGAGCTTCCACACCGGGAGTCCGGCCGCTTTTCCGGCCAGGTCCCAAAGTGCCACGTCGACGAGGCCCAGGACGTAGATCGGGAATTCCTCCACCCTATCCAGTTCCCACATCCGGTGCCAGAGGAACTCGCGCATCAGGGGGTCGGCGCCGAGCAGTTCGTCGCGGATCCTGCGGTCGACAATGTCTTTTGCGATGATGCCGCGGCGGACATGGGCCTCGCCGTAGATGCCTTCATCGGTGTGGATCCGCAGGATCGCTGACGTGCTGGCCGGTTCGGAGCCGGGCAGTCCCTGGCGCCACTGGAAGCCTGGCCAGGCGGGATTGTCTTTGAGCTGAACTTCGACGTCGGTGATTTTCATGGTGAGGCTGTCCTCTGCTGTCAGAAGTGGGAGTTGAAGTCGGTCAGGATCGAGTCCGCGGCCTGGGAGGCGGAGGCTTTTCCGACAAGCAGGGCCTGGAACTGGACCAGGACCGAGTTGTCCTGCCATGCCTGCATGCCAGTGAAGTACTCCGGTGTGATGCCTGTCCGAATCTGCTTCAAAGCCGCGGCGAACAGGGGGTCAGCGGTAATCGTCCGGGACGCCTGACCTGATGTGGTGGCAGGGAAGTAGCCTGTGGCGTTGAACATGTCCAGTTGGGGCTGGGAGGATCCCCAGTACTCAAGCCAGCTGAGGGTGGTGGCGGCACCGTCCAGGGTCATCAGGCCGTTGCCCAGGGGCTGGATCCAGCCTGTTTCGAACTCCGCTTTCGGCATCGGGGCCGTCATGACCTCGACACCTGGTTTGAGGGCAGCGGTGACCGACTTCAGGGATCCGGTGTGGTGCATCAGCACGCCGGTGTTGCCGTTGAGGAAAGACTGGAACACTTGGGTGTAGCCGTCGCTGGGTGCGCTCAGGGGAGCTGACTTGTCGACCAGGTAAGGTGCCGAGTATTCCTCGAGGGCGGTGGCCACGGCGTCCTTCTTCAGCGCCGGCTTGCCGTCACCGTCGACCAGGGGGCCGTTGAAGGCGCGGATCATTTTGATGATGTGTTCGCCGCCGCCCGCGCCGCCGCGCAGGGCGAGTCCGTGCCTGCCGCGGGCCGGATCGGTCATGGCTTTGGCCAGTTGACGGAACTCGGACCAGGTGGCCGGGGGAGCGGACAGCCCGGCCTCCTTGAGCCAGTCGGCGCGGTAGTAGTACCAGTCCACGAACATCGCTGAGGGAACCGCGTAGATGCGGTCCTGCCGGCGGAACGGGGCAAGGATTTTGTCGGCGATGTCGGACTTGCCACTCCAGGCGGACAGCGGATCGGTGAGGTCAACGAGCCCCTGCATCGACACCATGTCCTGGACCCGGTTGGCGTGGACCATCACCGCGTTCGGGACGCTGCGGGACTGCACCGCGGTGGTGAACTTGGTCATGAAGTCGCTGTTGGGAATGGACTCCGACTTCAGCGTCACCTGCGGGTAGTTCTTGGCGTATCCGGCGGTGACGGCACCGAAGCCGCGGCGCTCGTCCTCGCCGGTGAAGTGGTTCCAGTAAGTGACCTCGCCTTTCGCGTCGGCCGGCGACGCGGCCCGAATGGACGCGGCGGAAGGTGCGGACTGGGTTGCCCCGGGCACGCAGCCGGCAAGGGCTGCTCCTGCCCCGGCAAGTCCGAGAAGGCTCACGAAGCGCCGTCGATTCATGTCCATGATTTTGAATCCTTTCAACAATAGTAAGTCGCTGAGTGGTCTTTGGAGATAGGGGCTGGTTAGTCTTTGATGCCGCCGGCGGTGAGCCCGGAAACCATGGAGCGTCCGGCGATGGCGAAGCCGACGACGACGGGCAGCAGACTCAGTACTGTCGCTGCGGCGAGCTGTCCCCAGGGGAGCTGGAACTCGCCGATCAGCAGGCGCAGGCCGACGGGCCAGGTCCTGGAGTGGTCGCTGGAGGTCAGGAGCAGGGCGAACAGAATGTCGTTCCAGGCCTCGATGGCCACCAGGACGGCGCTTGCTGCCAGTCCCGGCCGGACGCAGGGAAGGACGATGCGGAACAGCGCGCCCATACGGCTGCAGCCATCGACACGTGCGGCGTTTTCCAGGTCCACGGGCAGCGCGTCGAAGAAGCCTTTCATGAACCACAGGGCCGCCGGCATAGTGAACGTCGTGTAGGTCAGGGCCAGGGCGATGCTGGTGTCGAGGAGTCCGAGCTGCTGGATGAGCATGTAGATCGGGATGAGCAGCAGGACCCCGGGGACGACGCGGACGGCCAGGAAACCCGCCTGGAGTGCGGCGTTGCCGCGGAACTTGGCCCGGGACAGGCTGTAGGCGGCCAATGTCGCCAGGGTCAGGCTGAGGACAACGGTGATGGCACTGGTAACAAAGCTGTTCCACAGCAGTTTGGGGAAGTCTGTCTGGTTCCAGGTGGCGACGTAATTGTCGAAGGTGAATCCGTCAGGGATGAAGGACGTAGACCGGGCAATAATGTCCGGCTCGTGCCGGAAGGAGGTGTAGATGAACCACAGGACGGGGAACAGCGCGAATATGAGCAGCGCGGCGAGCCCGATGTTGCCGAGCAGGTTGCCTGACCTACGACGGCGGGGCGCGGCCGGGGTTTGGGTCTTGCGTTTGATGGGGGCCATGGAGGATACGGCAGTCATCTCAGGGCTCCTTGGATGGGTTGACACGGACGTAGACGGAGGTGAAACCGATGACGACGACGAGCAGTGCGACGGCGATGGCCGAGGCGTAACCGAAGTCGAAGCGCTGATAGGCCTGCTGGAAGGCGTACAGCGATAGCACCTGCGTTGAGTCGCCGGGACCGCCGTTGGTCAGCAGAAGCAGCATGGTGGGCGAGTTCGCCAGCCGGATTCCCTCCAGGAGGGTTGAGGCGATGACGACCGGTTTGAGCATGGGCCAGACGATATGGCGGAAGTAGCCGTAGCGCGTGGCACCGTCCAGGGCTGCGGCCTCGGAGAGTTCCTCGGGGATGCCCTGCAACGCGGCAAGGAGGAACAGGGCGAAGAACGGGTAGGAGCGCCACAGTTCAACCAGGAGTGCGCCCCACAGGGCGAGGTTGGGATCGGCGAGGACGCCCTGGCCGCTGATATCGATCCCCACGAAGCTGAGCATCTTGGTCAGCACGCCATAGCGGGGATCGATCATGAAGGCGAACATATAGGCTGCCGCGATCGGCGGCAGGAACCAGGGAAGCATGACGACCGTGCGGGCGACCCAGATGTGCTTGGAGCGACGGTTCAGAACCACGGCCGCGATCAGGCCAACAATGAACTGGCTGACCACGCCAACCACAACGTAAATTGCGGTGTTCCGGGCCGCGACCAGGATGACCGGGTCCTGCACCATCCGTACGAAGTTCTCGAACCACACAAAGGGCCGGCCAAGGTCAGGACGGGTCATGACCACGGTGTGAAGGCTCAAGGAGATGCCGGTCAGGAGCGGATAGGCGATCACCGCGACGACGAGCACGATGCTGGGCACCAGAAGAGCCCACGCCCAAGCGACGCTGCTGTTTCTGGTGAACCTGCGGAGGAAGGGCATTTTGCCCCGGCTGTTTTCGGGCGGTGAGGCCCTGCGTTCTTGTGGCGGCAAAGCGGCGCTACTCTGGGCGGCTCTGCCCGGACTGTGAACTGGCATACAAAAATCATTCCTCATACGTTTGACCTATGTCAAGTGATGTATGATGCAGTTATGGCGATGGCAGAACCTTTGGAATTTGAGGAACCGGCAGCATTTCAGCTGCAGAACGCCCCCAGGCGCCCGAAACGTCTGGCCCAGGCTGTCGTGGATGACCTGCTCGCGCGCATTATCCGCGGCGACCTTCCTGCCGGCACAGTGCTGCCGCCCGAAACAGAGCTTGGTTCCGGGTACGACGTATCACGCACCGTCACCCGCGAGGCCATCAAGTCGCTTGAGGACAAAGGCGTGGTCCGCGCGAAGCAGGGACTCGGGACTACCGTCAGCCCTGCCGAAGAATGGAACATCCTCGATCCGGCCGTCCTTGCCCTCGCTATCCGCTACGACAAAAACCTCCGCGTCCAAACGGAACTTTCCAATTTGCGCGTTGCTCTCGAAGGGCAGATGGCCGCCCAAGCTGCGGCCCATGCCACGGCCGACGACGTAGCAGAACTCCGCGAGATCATTACCCGGATGGCCAAGGAGACGGACAACCCAAAGACATACCTGGACCTCGACTTTGAATTCCACGGCACCATCATGCGCATCTCCGGCAGCTGGCTGACCCGAAGGATCGTCCGCAACATCCACGAACAGGTCCGGAAGCAACTTCACTGGGTTCCCGCGCAAAGCGTCGAACTAGCCGTTACCCACGCCGAGCACGTAGCCATCTTTGAAGCGATCTCACGCAACGATCCCGAAGCCGCCCAGCACGCGGTCACCCAACACATCCAAAACGCATGGTCCCGGCGCCGGGAACAGCTGCAGAAAGTCGCCGATAAAGTCTTTTCTTAACCCCTCACCAAGTGCACGACCATGCGGGCTCGGCTTAAGGGTGACCCTCAGAATCAGGACAGCCATCGTGCGCGGCTGAGCATGTTTTCCTCCTGCAGGGAGGAGCTCGCCCGGCGGCACGAGTTCAAGCATGCCCTAGCACCGGCCATGACGCACGGAGGTTCGCGTCAGAATAGAGCCACATTCCGGTTTTATAGACAGTGGCTCATGATGTTCTCAGAGCCCACCCTGACAGTTCTGGAAGGAAACCCGGGCGTGGGTAACTCGAGAATAAACGCAGTGATCCCAAAGAATCTGGACGTGGTGGAATCGGCCTGAAGCCGACGGGTGGCTATGCCACAAGTTGAGGCAAGGTTAGGGCGTCTGAGAACAAGCCGGAGCTTGGCCCACAGCCCACATCCACCCATGTCAGGCGCGCCTGACGTCAGGTTGGGATGTGCTTCAACCACGCCCTTCCTCAACCTTTCCTAGGGTTCGAGCGGCAGGAAAAGTACCGTATAGATTCCGAGCAGGGCGAGAATGATGACGCTTGTGGCGACGGCGGCGGTCGAACCGAGGTCGGGCGGCATGTGTGAGTTGTTGATTCCTCTGACTGCGCGGTGAAAGCGGCGTTTCCGGGTGAAGTGGATGGCGGCGGCTGTAAGGATGGCTGCGGCCACGAGAGCGCCGACGAACCATCCGTGATGGGGAATCCAGCGCAAGAAGATGGCTGCGGCGACCACGAGGGACAAAGTAGTGCGCCTCCATGCGAGGTCGGTACGTTCGGGCTGCAGCCCGGCGTCCCCGTGGGTGGGGACATGTGGTTGCGGGGGCATGGTCAGGCGGGTCGGGCGAGGACAAAGGCGACCATGAACACGGCCACGAGGGCGGCTCCGGTGGCGAGGATCGGTGCAATCCAGGGCAGGGGAAGGGGTGTCTTGTGGCGCATGGAGCGTTCGACGTTGAGCCAGCGGAAGAAGGATCCGCCGCCGATCACGAGGGCCAGGAGCAGCAGGAGTACGGCAACGGTTTTGCGGAGTTCCGGGCTGAAGAGGTCTGCCATGAAAGCTTCGACGGCGACCCCGCCGGCGAGCAGGGCCAGAGACGTGCGGATCCAGGCGAGGAAGGTCCGTTCATTGGCAAGGGTGAAGCGGGGATCGGGTTCGGTGCCCCCGCGCAGGATCCGGTCGGATATCCTGTTGCGCTTGGTGGTGGATTGTTCGGCTTGTGCCATGGTCGGGCTTCCTGGTTGATGGCTGTGGTGCGCCTAGTGGGTGGCTATGGTGCGGAAACCGCAGTTTCCGGAGGATGAGTCCGGCGTGTTGGAGGTTCGGGCCGCTACGCGGTAGCGGTTGCAGTAGGAGTCGTGGCAGAGGTAGGAGCCTCCCCGCATGACCCGTCCGGCACCTCTATTGGGGCCTTGGGGGTTATGGGAAGGGGAGGTGCGGTAGTACTTGGGCAGGAACCAGTCCTTGCACCATTCCCACACGTTTCCCGCCACCTCGTAGAGTCCGTACCCGTTGGCCGGGAAGGACTTCACGGGAGCGGTACCGAGATGGCCGTCGTCCTGGGTGTTGGCTGTGGGGAATTTTCCTTGCCAGATGTTGCAACGGTGTTCGCCGTCGGGAGTCAGGTCGTCACCCCAGGCGTAGCGCTTGCTTTGGAGTCCTCCGCGGGCGGCGTACTCCCATTCCGCTTCAGTGGGCAGGCGGCGTCCGGCCCATGCGCAGTAGGCGAGGGCGTCGTGGTGGGAGACGTGGACCACGGGGTGGTCGGGAATGTCCTCCCAATGGGAGAGGCTGCCGGCGGGATGTGCCCAGTCGGCGCGGCGTACGTTCAGCCACCACGGCGCCCGGTCGGCGCGGCCGAGGATGTCTGGCTCGGGGGCCTTGACGAGCAGGTGAAACACCGCGGAGGTCCCGTAGTTCTCGGCTTCGGTCCGGTATCCGGTGGCAGCTGCGAAGGCGGCGAACATCCGGTTCGTCACCGCTGTCGCGTCGATTCGGAACGCATCGAGGGCTACTGGGTGAACGGGGCCTTCTCCGTCAGTGGGGTAGCCCTCTCCAAATGCATCACCCATAAGGAACGACCCGGCGGGGACTTGCACGTCCTGGTGCAGGCTCGCAGGGACAGGGGCGGAGGCCGTCGACAGGGGCGCTTGGGTCGGATGCCTGTCAGGCATCATGGGTTGGCCTGTCCCTGATCGGGCGGCAGGCATGCAGCATCCGGCCCCATGGGCTGGGTTAGAGCGATCCATCGGTTCTCCTCGAAAACAGGGAGCTGAGCCCGAACAGGGCGCTTCCTCGGGTCCTGTCCTAAGCTTAGCAACAACCATTCCACAAGTGCTATTGACCGGGGATTCTACTTGTGTCATCCTCGAAGTAGACGGCGTGACAAAGCTCACGACAATGAAGACCTTCCGGAGGCATCAATGAAGATGGAAAGCATTCTTCTCGGAGTGCTTCTTGAGCACCCCAGCACGGGATATGACCTCAAGAAGTACCTCGATACGCATGGCCGGTTCCTGCGCTCCAATACGCAGATGAGCCAGGTGTACCGCTCACTGAACAGCATGGAGAAGCAGGGCTGGGTCACGCATGAGGTCGACCCCCGCCCCGGCGCCCAGGACGCCAAGACGTACCGGGTGACGCAGGAGGGCGCGACAGTATTCCTTGACTGGCTAACGGGCCCGTACCAGCCGCCGTCTCGCTTCCAGGATCCCGAGCTGAGCGTGCGACTGACGTTTTCCGGGTTTATGAGCGCCGAACAGCTGCTGCATATCCTCGACACCGAAATCGAGACCCGGCAAGCGGAGATTGCCCGGTACCGTAACCGGGACCGGAGGCAGCTGTGGGCTCCGACGATTCCGTTCGATGCCGAGCTTGCCGATTCGGTGGGGGAGCGGATGCACCTGATGGGAGCTGCAGCCATTGACGCCCACGTCGCCAACATGATCGAGCTCCGCCGCGACCTGCTGGACGGCAAGCTCTCGTCCCGGTCACTGACCGCTCTGCCCGGGGACGCGCTCTCACGGGAAGCTCGCTGACCAGCCCTCGGTTCCGGCACTTTCCGCATCCTCCACTTCCGAATATGACAGCGTCGGTCCGACCCCGGCGAAGTCTTCCACATCTGACTTTTGTCTTTGAAAGGATTCCCCATGCGGGCCATCATCCTGATGTTCGACAGCCTTAACCGGCATATGCTCTCCCCTTACGCGGCGGACACGATCGTGCACGCGCCCAACTTCGCCCGCCTTGCGGCCAAGGCCACGACGTTCGATAACTTCTATGCCGGATCAATGCCGTGCATGCCGGCACGGCGGGAAATGCACACCGGACGGTACAACTTCCTGCACCGTTCCTGGGGGCCGCTGGAGCCGTTTGACGACTCCATGCCCGAACTCCTGAAACAGGCTGGCGTGCACACCCACCTGGTCTCGGACCACCCGCACTACTGGGAGGACGGCGGGGCCACCTACCATCCCCGCTACACCACGTGGGAATTCTTCCGCGGACAGGAAGGCGACCCGTGGAAGGGTGTTGTGGAGCCCGGAGGAGAGGCCGGTGATTGGCGCTCACAGATGAAGCGGCAGGACCTGATCAACCGCTCTTACATGGCTACCGAGGAAGAACACTCCCAGACCAAAACCGTCGACGCCGGCCTGCACTTTATCGATGTGAACCGTACCGCCGACAAGTGGATGCTCCAGATTGAGCTGTTCGACCCGCACGAGCCGTTCTTCACCCACGAGCCCTACAAGGCCATGTACCCGCACGAATACGACGGCCCGGAATTCGACTGGCCCGGCTACCAGAAGGTCAGCGAATCCCAGGACCAGGTCGAGCACGCCCGCTACGAGTACGCGGCCCTGGTATCCATGTGCGACAAATCCCTCGGCCGGGTCCTCGACGCGATGGACCGGCACAACCTCTGGGAGGACACCCTCCTGCTGGTCAACACCGACCACGGCTTCCTGCTCGGTGAACACGGCTGGTGGGCCAAGTCCGTCCAGCCCTGGTTCAACGAACTCGTCCACCTGCCCATGTTCCTCTGGGACCCCCGTACCGGCGGCCGCGACACCCGCCGGGCAGCCCTGGCCCAGACCATCGACATTGCCCCCACCATGCTGCGCTTTTTCGGCCTGGAACCCACCGCCGACATGCAGGGCCAAGACCTCGCCGTCATCATCGAAGACGACACGGCCGAGGTCCGGGAGGCTGCACTGTTCGGCATCCACGGCGGCCACGTCAACGTCACCGACGGCCGGTACGTCTACATGCGGGCAGCAGCCGAAGCCTCTAACGGGCCGCTGGAGGACTACACCCTGATGCCCACCCACATGCGCAGCCGCTTCGCCGTCCCGGAACTGGCCGACTGGCAGCCCGCCGAGCCGTTCGGGTTCACGAAAGGCCTGCGGACCATGTGCGTGCAGACCCGGTCCTTCATGAACCCCTGGACCCACGGAACACTGCTGTTCGACCTCGAGACCGACCCGCAGCAGAAGAACCCCCTCACCGACGACGAGACCGAGCTGCGCATGCTGCGGCTCCTCGCGGAGCTCATGCACGCCAGCGAAGCACCATCCAGCCAGTTCGCACGCCTCGGCCTTCCCACCAGTGGGGAGCCCACCGAGGAACATCTGCTGATCCGGAAGCAGGCCGACCGCGCGCGCCTCGCCCTGGAACCCCTGCCGGCCCTGGAATCCCTCCCGGGCGGCGGAGCCGCCCTCACCGTCCCGGTCCTGGAACTCCTCCAGGACCCCGCAGCCCGCGAGGTCCTGGAAAAGCACCTGCCGGACCTCGTCAGCACCGAACTAGTCAACCTTCCGGCCCAGTTCACCCTCCACCAGCTCGCCGCAGTCGCCGCTGTCCCGGCGGCCGTGCTGCGCCCCATCGCTGAAGCACTCACCGCCGTACCCACCGCCTGACAACACCCCCTCTCCACCCTGACAACGTAGACAGGACTTTCCGTGACCGCTCACCACAGCCCCGCACCCGCCCACAACCAGACCACCGATACACCGGCGGAAGGCTCCGCCCAGGCCCGCCACGTCCCGCACCGGTGGCGCAACCTGGCCGTCCTCACCGGCGTCACCGTGGTTGATAACACTGAAGCCGGGCTCAGCACCACGCTTTTCCCCACGATCGCCGCGGCACTGAAGCTGCAAAGCAGTCACCTGGGACTTCTGGCCGCCCTCGGAAAGCTGGTCGCCGTGCCCGCGGGCCCGGCCTGGGCCTGGCTCGCCGGCAAGATCGGACGCCGCAAGGCGCTGGTGGCGACAACCTTCGTGGGCGGGGCCTTCGGCATCGCCGCCGGGTTCTCCCAGGACTTCGTCCAGTTGCTGATCTTCAACACGCTGATGTCCGCAGCCATCATCGGCGGCAGCCCCATCGCGAACGCCATCATCGCCGACTCCTTCGATGACAGCCAGCGGGGCAAGGCAGCCGGCTACTTCTACGGCTTCATCAGCCTCATCAGCTCCTTTATCGGCCCGCTCATCGCCCTCTTCACCGGAATGTCTGACGGCTGGCGGTACGGCATGTGGGCCATCGGAGGTATCTGCATTGCAGCAGGCCTCCTCGTGGCCATGTTCTTGAAGGACCCCGGCGTCGGCGCATCCGAAAAGCAACTCGCCGACCTGTCCGGCCGTGAGGCGCTGGCCCCGAAGGTCACACTCGGCTCCGTGCTCTCCCTGTTCCGCGTCCCGACCTTCTCGGTGATGATGCTCTCCCGGCTGCTCTCGGGCCACCTGCTCATCGTGATCTTCGGCATTCAGTTCCTCGTCGCCGAGCGCGGTTTCACCAACGCCGTCGCCGCCTTCGTGCTCCTGCCCTTCGGCATCGGCTACTTCGCCGGCACCGCGGGCGGCGGCTGGCTCATGGCGCTGCTGGACCGGGTCCTGCCGGACAGGGGCCGCGTGGCCTATCTGCAGGGCGCCCAGATCCTCTTCGCCGCCGTCGCGTTCTTCGCCACCCAGTTCAACTACGACAACATCGGCATCTACAGCATCTTCTGGGCCCTGATGGGCTTCGCCCAGGGCGCCAATCCGCCCGCCAACCGCCCCATTGTCGCCGCCGTCGTCGTACCGGAACTGCGCAACCAGGCCTTCGCGATCTTCCTGACCGTGTTCGAAACCATCGGCTGGGCTGTCTTCTCCCTCGGCGCCGGAGCCCTCGCCGCCTCTCTTGGCATCCAGACCGTGTTCCTGTGGACCCTCGTCATCCTGATGCTGGTCAACGCGGTGGTCCTCACGGCCCTGTACGCCTGCTACCCGAGGGACGTGGCGCGAGTACGCGACACCCTTGAACGCCGCCGCCAGGAAGCACTCCTGCAGGACTAACCATTGCGCGTGTCCCACTGGCCACGTGCCCTCACCACCGCTTATCCCAGACAATCAGGAAGCACCCTCACGCCCCATGGAAACCCTCAGCGCACAACACACCTCCGAAACCTCCACCGACCAGCGCCTCCAAGCCCTCCTGCCGGAACTGACGCTCGAAGAAAAAGTCCAGCTCCTGACAGGCCGTGATTTCTGGACCACATGGCCCATGGAAAAGATCGGGCTGCGGCGCATCCTCGTCTCCGACGGCCCCACCGGCGTCCGCGGAGAAGTCTGGGACGAACGCCAGCCCTCTCTGAACTTCCCTTCGGCCACGGCCATCAGCTCCAGCTGGGACCCCGCCATCGCAGACCGGCTCGGCGCCGCATCCGCCATCGAGGCACGGCGCAAGGGGGTCGACGTCGTCCTCGGACCCACCATCAATCTGCACCGCTCACCCCTGGGTGGCCGGCACTTTGAGGCGTTCAGCGAAGACCCCGTATTGACCGCGGAACTGGCTGCCGCGTACGTGGCCGGGGTGCAGCGCAACGGCGTCGGCGCCACACCGAAACACTATGTGGCCAACGATTCCGAAACCGACCGCTTCACCGTTGACGCGATCGTGGACGAACGTCCCCTGCGGGAGCTGTACCTCCTGGCCTTCGAGAAAGCCATCGTTGAATCCCGCGCCTGGCTGGTCATGAGCGCCTACAACTCCATCAACGGAACCACCGCCACCGAGAACGACCTGCTCGAAACCCCGCTGAACAGCGAATGGGGCTTCGACGGGGTGGTCATCAGCGACTGGACGGCCGTCCGCAGCATCAGTTCCGCCAACGCCTCCCAGGACCTGGTCATGCCGGGCCCCGACGGGCCCTGGGGCGAAGCACTCGTCGCCGCCGTCCGGTCCGGAGAGGTCGCAGAAGCCAGCATCGACCGGAAGGTACTGCGGATCCTGCAACTCGCCGCACGGGTCGGTGCACTGGAAGGCTTCGAACCGGTCAGCGCCGAACCCGTCGACCAGGAGGACCTCGTCGCATTTGCCCGGGAAGCCTCCGCCGCGGGCACCGTCATGGTGAAGAACGACGGCGTCCTGCCGCTCGACCCGGCCTCAGCAGGCAAGATCGCCGTGATCGGGCATAACGCCAAGTACGCCCGGACCCAGGGCGGCGGATCCGCCACCGTACTGCCCGAAAAGGTCGTCACCCCGCTCGACGGGATCCGGGCGGCATTCGGCGCCGACAATGTCACCTACAGCACTGGCGCCATCGTCCAGGAAGGCGTCGCAGAACTCCCCCTCGAGCACCTGACCAACCCCGCCACTGGCACACCCGGGCTCCGGGTCGCGTTCCTCGACGCGGACGGCAACGAACTCTTCACCGAAGACCGCCGCTCCACCGCACTCGTCTGGTTCGGCGGAGACGCCCCCATCCGCGAATCCTCCTCCGTCCGGCTCCACACCGTCTACACCCCGGACGAAACAGGCTCAGTGCGCTTGGGAGCGGCCACCGTCGGCCACACACGCGTCCACGTCAACGGGGCCCTGGTCCACGAGGCGACCATCGAGGTGCACGGCAAAGACATCGCCGAGTCCTTCCTCGCCCCGCCCTCATCAACAGTGGAAATCCCCGTCACCGCAGGCGTCCCGTTGGACATCCGCGTGGAACTGGACACCACCAACCGTGGCCCCCTCGACAACGCCCTCAGTATCACCCTCGGCACCGAACCGGCCGACACCGATCCCGAGGTGCTGATCATCGAAGCAGCCCAAGCCGCGCGGGAAGCGGATGTTGCCGTTGTCGTGGTCGGCACCAACTCCCGGGTCGAGTCTGAAGGCTACGACCGTACCAGCTTGGACCTGCCCGGCATGCAGGACCGGCTGGTCCACGCCGTTGCCGCCGCCAACCCGCGAACCGTCGTGATCGTCAATGCCGGCTCTCCCGTCATCATGCCCTGGCGAAACGAGGTCGCCGCCACTCTCATCGGATACTTCGGTGGACAGGAATTCGGCAACGCCCTCGCCGACATCCTCACCGGCACGACCGAAGCCGGCGGCCGGCTCCCCACCACCTGGCCGGCCACCCAAGCCGACGTCCCGGTACTGAACACCACTCCCGATGCCAACGGGAAACTGCACTACACCGAAGGCATCCACATCGGATACCGCGCCTGGCTCAAAACCGGCGCCACACCCGCATACGGTTTCGGCTACGGCCTCGGCTACACCACTTGGACCCTCAACACAGTCAAAGCCGAAGCCTGTGCCACGGCCTCCGGCGAGACCATTCCGATGACCGTTTCGCTGACCAACACCGGATACCGGCACGGGAAACAGGTCGTGCAGGTATACGCGGAAAAGCCCGGATCTGCCGTCGACAGGCCCATCCGGTGGCTCGTCGCCTCCAGCCCTGTCTGGGCCGGCCCCGGCGAAACCACCGAGGTGATCCTCCATGTCCCGTCCCGGCTGCTTGCCTACTGGGACAACGGCTGGACCTACGAACCCGGCGAATACACGCTACGGGCCGGATTCTCGGTAACCGATCTGCCCGGCGAGACCACCCTGGAACTCGCACCATGACATCCGTAACACAGCCCCTCCTCACACCCGGGATGATCGAGGTCAACGTCAGCGAAGCATCCGACGTGGACCAGGCACTGGAAAACGCCGTCGCCTCCGTCATGGACGCAGCAGACCGTCACCGCACCGGGGTGATGATCACCAGAACCGGCCCAGGCCGATACATCGTCAGGGCACATCCAACCGTTCCCCACGGCCTCATACGTCAACAAGAAGATTAATAAGACACATCCAGCCGGACGGTGGCTTCACCGTCCGGCTTGGTCCATGGCACACGATCCTGCCGCCTCACATTTCAACTGCCTGCAAGGGGCGCTTACCGGCCTTGGCCCGGATGCGATCCCGTGCCTACGCGTCCTGACTCCGATACCAGGGACGGCGATAAGGCTTCTTCCGACTCTCGGGTGTCCAGAAACAAGTCCGGAGCTTAGTCGACAGGCCGGATCGTCACTGGCCAGGCCGCACCCGACGTCAGGTTGGGGTGTGGCTGAGCTTGGCACCGTGAAGCGAACAGACAGGGTGTAATCCACCGCCACATCTGATTAGCAGCTAGCGTGATTACGGGCCTATTTTTCCGGGGTCTACACTAGCCGGGGACCTGCCCCGTTGATCCCCTGATCACCAACTGAGCAGGTAAGGACGTAAGCTCTGCAGGGCTCGCGCCCCGCTTGGAATCCAGCCTGGCAAGGAGCATCTCGACGGCCGTGTGGCCGGCTTTCTCGATCGGCGTGGAAATTGTCGTCAGCGGAGGGTTGCAAAAGTCGGAACCGTAGATGTCGTCGCAGCCCACCAAGCTAATGTCCTTGGGCACGGACAGCCCCAACTCGGCGAACCGCTGCAGCATGCTGATTGCCATGACGTCGTTGAAGGCGATGGCGGCTGTAGCGTTCACCTTTGCCAGTTTTTCCGCGGCTTCTATCCCGGACTGGGCACTGGCCGGGTAGGGCCCGATCATCTGAGCCGTCATCCGCAAGTCGAGTGCCGCCTGCTGGATCGACTCCCATCGGCTCTTACTTGACCAGGAAGTGGCCGGACCACCAACGTATGTGACGGAAGTGTGCCCAAGGGAAGCCAAGTGCTTCATTGCTTCCGCCATTCCGGCGCTTGTGTCTATAAGTACCGAGCTGGTGTTGGGAGCGGGGCGGTTAATGGTCACGAGGGGCTGGATGGCGGCCAGTTCTGAGAGTTGCTCATCGGTGAGGCTTGAGGATCCGAGTATAACGCCGTCCGACGTTCGCCGGAGCTTCTGCATGGCCTCAAGCTCAAAACCGTTCTCCTGCTCAGTGTTCACCAGGACCTGTGTGTAGCCTGCGGCCTTCAGCTGATTCTGGGTTCCCCGCACAATGCCGAAGGAGAAGACGTTGCTGACGTCTGGAACGAGCACTGCGATGATTCCGGTGCGTCCCATCCGGAGCCCGCGTGCAAGGCCGCTGGGGACATATCCCATGTCCGCCGCGATTTTTTCGATCTTTTCGCGCGTCTTGGCGTTGACCCGGTCCGGATTGGAAAGCGCCCGGGAGACAGTGGAGGTTGCCACGCCGGCCATGGCTGCGATGTCAGCGATATTCAGCTGTCGATCCAGTGGGCTGGCGTTGGTCTCGGTCATTTGTCAATTGCATCATGCCCGGGAATCTTTGGCAAACGATTGTCAACTCCTCTTGGTGGAACTGTGCCGTGAGAAGCACCTGGAAGATTTTTGGTTACGACAATCGATTGCCATGCGGCAGGCGGTTGTGGCAGCCTTGGCGGCAGCCGGGTGTGCCCGGCATCACAAATTGACTTCGCGCAAGTTCCGGCGCCTCAGAGCAGAGCGCCTTGGCACAGAGGAGTGTTGATCGTTTGGTGCAGATCAGTAGAAGAAACATATTGACGTCCGCGGTGGCTTCGGGAGCGGCCACTGCCTTGCTTGCCGGCGGCGGGACGGCGGCACATGCCCAGTCCGTTACGCAGCCGGCAGCTCCGGCTCTTCGGTCGCATGGACCGGTCGGCGTCCGATGGCTCGAGGAGGGAGTTCCTTCCCAGCTTGCGTCGGGAACCACCTGGGGCGTTCCCTGGCCCAAGGGTTCCTTCGCCTCAGACCAGCAGTTCACCCTGACCACCGAGGCAGGGACGCCGGTGCCTGTTCAGTCCTGGCCCACGGGCTGGTGGCCCGATGGGTCGGTGAAGTGGACGGCCCACGCCATCAGTGCAGCAGGGCCGCGTGCGGCGAGCTATACCCTCGCTCCCGGTGCTCCGGCACAGCCACAGAAACCGCTGGCCGTGTTTACGAACGGTCAAGTGATCACGGTAGATACCGGCGTTATCCAGGTTTCCTTTGGACGCTCCGGTCAGCATCTGATCAAATCCATTCACCGGGGTGACACAGAAATTGCCCGCGGAGGGACGCTTGTAGCGGCACGCCAAAACCGGCCGGACACCGACGGCCTCCAGACCGTGGATTACGAGACGTTCACCAGTTCGGTCACAGGTTCCACGGTGGAACATAGCGGCCCCCTACGTGCCGTCATCAAGGTCAGTGGCATGCACAAGAAGGGTGGCCGGGAGTGGTTGCCGTTTACCGTCCGGTTCTATTTCTACGCCGGAAGCGATGGCATCCGGGTGGTGCACAGCTTCGTCTTTGACGGTGACGAAAACAAGGACTTCATCAAAGCCCTCGGGATGCAGTTCAACGTGCCCATGCGGGGCGAGCTCCATGACCGCCATATCAGGTTGGCCGGTGACGGGCGCGGTGTCCTGGCCGAAGCCGTCCGCGGCATCACCGGCCTCAGGCGGGACCCGGGCGAGGCGGTGCGCCAGGCCCAGGTGGCAGGCCGTGCCACGCCCGCGACGTCAACATGGGACGAGCGTGTCACCTCACGTCTGCAGTGGATCCCGGCTTTTGGCGATTACAGCCTGAGCCAGCTCAACGCCAACGGTTTTGAGATCCGCAAGCGCACCAAGTCGGGGCACTCCTGGATCAAGGCGGATGCGGGCCAGCGCGCCTCGGGACTGGGCTATGTCGGTTCGCCCACCGGGGGTCTGGCCTTCGGGATGCGCAACTTCTGGCAACTGCACCCCACCGAACTGGAAGTCTCCGGAGCGGCCACGGACACCGCCCAGGCGACTGTCTGGATGTGGTCTCCCCGGGCGGACGCCATGGACCTGCGCTTCTACCATGACGGTATGGGTGAGGACACGTTCGAGAAGCAGCTGGACGCCCTGGAAATCACCTACGAGGATTACGAACCAGGATTTGGCAGCCCCTATGGCGTGGCCCGCACCACGGAGCTCATGTTCTGGGCACTGGCGGCAACACCTACAGCCGATGAGTTCGCCGACTTGGCAGCGGCCAATGCAACGCCCCCGCTTCTGGCCTCCAGCCCGCAGCACAACCACTCGGCCGGAGTGTTCGGCTCTTGGTCGCCCGTTGACCGCTCAGTTCCGGCCAAGGCGGCAATCGAAGACAAGCTGGACTTCATGCACAAGTTCTACCGGGAACAGGTGGAACAGCGGTCCTGGTACGGTTTCTGGGACTACGGGGACGTCATGCACGAATATGACAAGGACCGCCACGTGTGGCGGTATGACGTGGGCGGGTACGCCTGGGACAACTGCGAGCTCTCCACCGACAGCTGGCTGTGGTACCACTACCTGCGAACCGGCGATGCCGCGGCCTTCCGGTTCGCAGAAGCAATGACGCGCCATACGGGTGAAGTGGACGTCTACCACCTGGGCAAATACCGCGACCTGGGCACACGCCACGGAATCATGCACTGGGCGGACAGCGCCAAACAGGTCCGGATCAGCAACGCCAGCTACCGGCGGTTCTACTACTTCCTCACCGGCGATGAACGGGTCGGAGAGCTGCTGCGGGACCTCGTGGACGCCGACAAATCATTCATGGCCCTGGACCCGCTCCGCAAAGTCCGCACCGATGTCTACGCTCCCCAGCCGGACGCCCTCGGCATCACCAACACCACGGACTGGGGAGCGCTGGCCATGGCATGGCTGGCCGAATGGGAACGGAACGGCGACCCCATTGCACGTACCAAACTGGTCAACAGCGCCACAACCATTGCCGCCATGCCCAACGGATGGGCCCAGGGTGGCACCCTCAAGTACAACCTGCAGGACGGCAAGTACGCGCCTGAGACGGAAAAGACCGTTGAGGTGGGGGCGCTTGATGCAGTCTTCGGGCTCATCGAGGTTATGGCCGAGGTTGTGGACCTGCTCGACGACGACACTGTCACCCGGCAGTGGGTCAACTACTGCAGGCTCTACAACGGCACCAGCGCCGAGCAGGTCGCGGCTACAGGAAGCAGCTGGGGAAGCCTCAACCTCCGCCAAGCGTACTCCCGGGCCACTGCCTACGCTGCCTACAAGCTGGAAGACCCGGCCCTGGGGAAGCGGGCATGGAAGGAACTCCGGACCGGCCACGCGGGCTACCCGGACTCGCTGCGCTTTGCCTCTGTCCGGATTGACGGTTCCAAGGCACTCAAGCCCGTGGACGAAGCGCCCTTCTCCACCAACGCCAGCGCACAGTACGGACTCGCGGCAATGCAGCTCCTGGCCCTTGTTCCCGAACACATCTCCTGAGAAAGCACGAAAGGCACAGACGCCACCATGGCCGATAAACAAGCAATAAGCAGGCGCACGGCCCTGATCGCCTTGGGCGCCGCCAGTCTCTCCGTGGCAGCGGCCCCCGCCTACGCGGAGAGTCTCGCCCACCCCGTGGACCGAACCTTTTACATTGCTGGTGATTCCACCTCCTGCCAAAAGCATGAAGACGTAGCTCCCGAGACAGGTTGGGGCATGGGCATGCCGTTCTTCCTCAATCCGCGGGTCCGGACAGACAACAGGGCCCTGAGCGGAAGAAGTTCGAAGAGCTTTATCGACGAGGGACATCTGGAAGCCATCCTCGCCGACATTAAGTCCGGGGACATTCTGCTGGTTCAATTCGGCCACAATGACCAGAAGCTGGAGGACCCCAAGCGATACACCGAACCGTGGACTACCTACCAGGACCATTTGCGGCTCTACGTCGATGGGGCCCGTTCCCGTGGGGCCGTGCCTGTACTGGCGACCCCGGCTGAACGACGCCGCTTCGAGCGTAGCGGAAACGCCTATTCCAGCCACGGGGATTATCCGGCTGCGATGCGTGCCCTGGCGGCGGAAAAGGGCGTGCCCCTTATCGACGTCCAGGCGCAGACCCTGGCGCTGTGGCAGCAGCTGGGGCCGGAGGAGACCAAGAAGTACTTCCTGTATGTTGGCGACCGTCGCGACAACACCCACTTCAACACGCCAGGAGCGGCCGCCATCGCGAAGATCATCTCACGCGGTTTGCTGGACACCAGCGTGTTGGAGCCAGGACATCTGCGCCGGCTTGACGAGGAAATTGACACCTCCTGGTTCCGCTGGCCGGCAGGAATAACTCCGCCGCCGGCACCCCTGTAGGCCCCCGGAGCCGCATGGTTTCACACAAAGAAGGTCCGGACCTGCACGCACTGTGCGGGGCCGGGCCTTCTGGCTTACGGCTCACCGACTTCACGGACCGGACCTGTGGAGGCGCGGAGCGTGAATCGGGAGGTCACAGACAACCGTGATCCGACCGGCTCGGCGGGAGATACGATGATTTTCAGCAGCAGTGTCGAGGCTGCCGGCCAAGTTCCTGCGGAGCGGCGGCCAGGGTAGTGAGGGCGGGGAAGGCATATTCAGAGCCCGGGATGTCCTCGCAGCCGATGACCGACAGGTCTTCAGGGACAGAGATGCCCTGTTGACGCAGACTGCCCACCATTCCCAGTGCAACAAGGCTACTTGCGACCAGGCATGGGGTTGCTCGGACTTCCAGGGCCGCGGCGGCGGCGATGTGTCCGGACCCCGGGTCCGGAAGGTAGGGGCCCAAAAGGCAGAAACCCAGTCCCTTGCTTGTGGCCGCTTTGGCCAGCTCGGCAGTGCCAGGGGCAACGAAATGCCGAGTGCAGAAGGTATCGGAGACAAAGGCGATCTTCGTGTGGCCGGTGGCCTGAAGATAATCCAGCAGCTGATCCATGGCATGCTGAGGCTCGGCGTGTACGGCAAGCTACTCCGTCCGGACGACGGTAGATGACAACGAGGGGATGCCGTTGGGCTGCATCCAGCAACTCGCTGTCGGTGAGAGCCGGATTCACGATGATGAGCCAGAAAGCGCTCTTGCTGAGCTGCGTCAGCGCTACAGTTTCCGCAGACGCAACTGACTCAGTGTCCACGAGCGTTTGAGCGAAACCTTCGGATTTGAGATGCAGGTTCACGGCCCACCAAGGGCGGAGTGGCTGTGACGGGAGATGTCAGGCACCGGATGCCGACGGTTCCGGTCTGTCCGGAACTCAGTGCGCCCCGCCGAGCGGTTGGGAACATAGCCCAGCTCCGCTGCGGCCGCCTGGATCCTCGCTTTCGTCGGGGACTGATGCTCCCGGTGGGGGAGAGGGCCCGCCAAACGGTGGAGGGCGCCACACCGTAGAGGGCGGCGACGATCGCGTATGTTGGCGGGCCGCCGGCCAGTGGGGGTCTGGACCTCATTGCATCAGACGCTTGGCTGGACCGCGTACCCGGTTTGGACGGCGACCCCGTCGTAGTCGCCTTCCAGAACGTCGGTAAAGAGAACCGGGCGATTTAAGGTTGCAGAAACGTAGACAGCACGAATCAGGGCAAGGGCGTGGACGGCATCGCTCACTGTCACTTCCGGCTGGTGTCCGCTCGCGATGGCAGCAAGGACATCCCGGTACTGCCGAACATGCCCCAGGGGGTAAGTTTGCGGATCACTTCCGGGAGGAAACACGTCGTCCCCAAACCGGGCCAGCTCATGGGCGGCGTGGTTCCCTTGTCCGTCCGGAATCCTGTCCAGGTCTCCGCTGGGCGCGTGTTTGCTATGGAAGTACTCCAGCTGGTCCCCATCCACGACTGCTGAGCCGTCCGTGCCCATCACCTGCAGTCGGACTGTCAACCCGGGATACGCTGCCGTCGTGGCATGCAGCAACGCCAGTGCGCCTCCTTCGAACCTGATGGTGGCTGCTGCGGTGTCCTCCACTTCGATCCCCTCGTGTCCGAGCAGGGCGGTTTGGGCGTACACCTCCACCGGGCGGCCCATGAACTGAAGCAGCAGGTCCACGGTGTGCACTCCCTGGTTCATCAGCGCGCCGCCACCGTCCATGGACCAGGTGCCGCGCCAAGACCCCGATTCGTAATACTGCTGGCTGCGCCACCATGCCACAGATGCAATGGCTGAGGTAATTGTTCCGAGGCGCGAATCCCTGATGGCCCCGGCAAGCGCTCTGCTTGCCCGGTCAAAACGGTGCTGGCTGATCACCGACACCACCAAGCCGCGGCCGGCTGCTTCGACCGCCGCCTTCTCAAACCGGAGTGCTCTGGCGAGGTCGACGTCCAACGGTTTCTCGATGACCAGGTGCTTCCCTGCCCGCAAAACCTCCAGGCCCTGTTCCACGTGGAGGCCGCTCGGGGTACAGAGAACCACGAGGTCCACCTGGCTCGAAGTCAGGGCGTCCTGCAGGGAGGTGAACACCGAGGGCTTGGGCTTGCCCCGGTCCTCTATGGAGCGGGCAAGGGCTTCGGCGGCCGCCGGTGCCGGATCAACCACTCCCACGATGTTGCCTTCGGCAAGTTCCTGCAGCGCGGCCGCGTGGGTCCAGCCGATAACCCCACAGCCGACGAGGACCACCTCCACTGGTGATGTCATGACGTCTGCACGCCGGCCTCTGTGGTGACCTTCGCGAAGGCGCGCGCGGCCACCCCGAAGGCAGCCGGACCGGAAAAGCCGCCAAGTTCGTATGCTGCCGCCAGATGCGGCTCCAGCGAGGCGAAGCCAACATATCCATCAGCCTTCAGCGACTCCACGGTGCGGAGCAGGTCACCGTCGCCTTCCCCGGCCGGCACTACGTGGCCGTCGGCGAAAACCGCGTCCTTGACCTGCAGGTACTCCAGATACGGGCGCAGCTTGGCGTAGGCCTCGTCGAACGGCTTGACTCCTACTTGAACGAAGTTCGCGGCATCCCATGCCACTTTCAGTGCAGGCGAATTGACGCTTTCCATGATGTCCAGCACGCGGTCGGGGACATCTCCGAAAATGTCCTTCTCGTTCTCGTGAAGCAGAATCATGCCGGCTTCTTCTGCCACGGCGGCAAGGGCTGCCATCCGCGCAATGACGTCCTCCCGCACCGACTCCGGCGATGTGGCCGCCGGGTAGTAGAAGGAGAAAACCCGAATGTACTTTGCATCAAGGACCATCGCGGCATGGATAGCCCGCCGAAGCCGCCGGACTTCGTGCTCGACAGGGAGGCTGACATTGACCTTTCCCACCGGCGATGCAATGGCCGATACCTTCATCTTTTTGTCTGCCAGCAGGCGGGCAAGGTCCCTGAGCTGGTCATCGGAGAGCTCCACGACGTTTGTTCCCCAGGCGCTTCGCACCTCGATGTGGCGGGCGCCGAGCGCCTGAAGAACGGCAACCTGCACAGCCGGGTCGTCGTCTATCTCGTCGCCGAACCCTGACAGCAGCCAAGCTTCCGGAGCATGAGAAACCATAATAAAGTAACCTCTCTTGGCGGAAACCCGCCGGGCCTGTTGTGGCATGCAGTAACGGCCAGATTGCCACACGGAAGCAGTTTTGGCAATCGATTGTCAGTCAGGAAAGCTTTTTACGGCAATCGATTGCCAAGAGTGGGAATGCTGGTTAGGCTGTTCTCAGCGGAGTGGCCCAGAACACATCCAAAGGCCAGCCCTCCAAGATTTTTCTTCTCCGTCCCATTCCTCCAATGTAGGAGCCAACAATGAAGTTTGGTCCAAAAGCTGCTGCGGCAGCGGCTGCGCTCTGCGCAGCCCTCACCCTCTCTGCTTGCGGCGGGCCTTCCGGGGGCGCAGCCGCCGGCAACGCCACCAACGGCATCACCATTGGCAGTCTGGCCGACGCCAAGTCCTTCGACCCCACGGATGCCCGCACCGGGCATGCCATGCCCATCTTCCAGAGCGTCTACGACACCCTGCTGTTGCGTGAACCGGACGGAACGATCAGTCCGATGCTTGCCACCGCCTGGAAGTACAACGCCGACAACACGGTGCTGACACTCACGCTGCGTGAAGGTGTCACTTTCAGCGATGGAAGCCGCTTCGATGCCGCTGCGGTGAAGGCCAACATCGATAATTTTAAGGCCGCCCAGGGCCAGGATGCTTACCAGGTGTCCTCCGTCAAGGAAGTTTCGGTGGTGGATCCCAAGACGGTGGCCATCACCCTCACGGCACCGGATCCGGCCTTCACGTATTACCTGACGCTCGCAGCTGGCTTTATGGCCAGCCCCAAGGCACTGGATACTCCCGAGCTGAAGAATGATCCCCAGGGCTCGGGGCCGTATGTCCTGGACAAGGCGAACTCGGTCAAGGGGTCCCAGTACGTGATGACCAAGCGAGAGGGGTACTGGAACAAGGATCTGCAGAAGTTCGACAAGATCACGATCAAGATCCTGCCCGACGTCACGGCGCGCACCAACGCACTGGTCTCCGGTCAGGTCGACGCCGCCCTTCTTGATGCCAAGAATGGGAAGCAGGCCGAGGGCGCCGGCCTGAAACTCAATAAGAGCCAAGTCGACTGGACGGGCATCCTGCTATTTGACCGCGACGGAAAACTCAGCCCGGAGCTTGCCAACGTCAAGGTCCGCCAGGCCATCAATTACGCTTTTGACCGCAAAACCATCCTGGACCAGCAGTTCCTGGGGCAGGGAACTGTAACCAGCCAGATCTTCGGGCCGGAAAGCGGCGCCTACCTTCCCGAGCTGGATGACCGGTACCCGTACGACCCCGCCAAGGCCAAGCAGCTCCTGGCTGAAGCAGGCTACCCGAACGGCTTCACCATGAAGTACCCCACCACTGCAAACAGCGATGCCCTGAACGCCGTCGTGGCGCAGCAGCTTGCCGACGTCGGGATCAAGCTGCAGATGGAAACTGTCCCGCAGCCTAACCTCGTTGCGGACCTTGCCGCCGGTAAGTTCGCGGCCGGCTCCTACTCGCTGGCCCAGGCGAACCCGTGGGCTTCCATCACCCAGACTATCGGCGCATCCGCCCTCTACAACCCGTTCAAGACCACCACTCCTGAACTTGAGTCTCTGATTAAAGAAACACAGAATGGCGGCGAGAAGAGCCCGGAGCTGGCAAAGAAGGTCAACAAGTATGTCACCGATAACGCTTGGTTCGCGCCGCTGTTCCGTGCGGACCTGATGTACTACACGTCCAAAAAGATCACCGTTCAGACCCAGGCGAACCAGGCCGTTCCGTCCATCTACAACTACTCGCCGGCCAACTAGCCAATGCTTAGTGCCGGGAGCAGCAGTTCCCGGCACTAAGCGGTATCCCCCCAGCAGTTCGTACCGGACTGCGCAACGGAGCACAGAATGCTTACTTTCATTGCCAGGAGACTCGCGGCCGGACTCGTCGTGCTGTGCGCAATCTCCTTCATTACATACTTCCTGCTGTATTTTTCCAGCGGGAGTATCGCACGGAACATCCTGGGCGAGCTTGCAAGCCAGGAACAGGTGGCCCAGAAAGAAGCCGAGCTCGGCCTGAACCAGCCACTCTTGACCCGCTTCTTTGGCTGGGCAGGGCATGCACTCACTGGAGACTTCGGCAGCTCCTGGTTCACGTCCGAACCGGTGGTTCAGGCCATCACCAGCCGGCTTCCCATAACGCTGACACTCGTCGTGGTTTCCATTCTCATAGTTGGAGCCGTTGCCACGGCTCTGGGCATGGCCGCAGCGGTCAAACGCGGCTGGATCGATCGCGTGGTTCAGTCTGCCGCGGTTATCGGAGACGCCATTCCGGGGTTCGTCATGGCGATCGTCCTCGTCACGGTTTTCGCTATCCAGCTCAAGATCTTTCCCGCAACGTCCAGCATTGCCCCGGACGCCGGAAGCGGGGCCTGGGTTGCGTCCCTGAGCCTTCCCGTGATCGCCATCGTGATCAATGGCGTTGCAGGAGGCGCTCAGCAAATCCGCAGCGCAGTAATCAAACAACTGGAAAAAGACTACGTACGGACACTGCGCAGCCGCGGCATATCCGAGACGGAGATCCTCTTCAAGCACGTCCTGCGCAGCGCGGCCCCCGCAGGGCTGACAGTCCTCAGCCTCCAATTCATCGGGATGCTCGGGGGGGTCGTGATAGTTGAGCAGATTTTCGCGCTACCCGGCATGGGGAGCCTCGCCGTTCAGTCCACCACCATGGCTGACATTCCGCAGGTCATGGGAGTGGTCGTATACACGGTCATCATCGTCATCATCGTCAACCTGCTTGTAGACCTCATCAACGGTTGGCTCAACCCGAAAGTGCGAGTCTCATGACTGAACCTGTTCAGCTCAGCGGTCAAACCGGCGTCGTTGTCCGGGCACATATAGTCCGAAAAGTACTGAGCAACCCCATGGGACTGCTCTCCATCCTGGTCCTCGCAACGCTGGCAGGAATGGCGGTGTTCGCCAGCATCCTCGCCCCGATCGATCCCAACTATGCCAACATCGGCAAAACTTTGGCCGTGCCCGACAGCGTCAACATTCTGGGCACGGACGGCATTGGCCGGGACATCTGGAGCCGTCTGGTCTTTGGCGCCCGGACCACGTTGCTTTCAGCGGTCCTTTGCGCGGCCGTGGCAATCGGCATTGGACTCCCCAGCGGCCTCATCGCCGGCTACTACAACGGAAAATTCGACGCGGTGGCCAGTTGGTTCGTGAACGTCACCATGAGTCTTCCGGGAATCATCGTCCTGCTGGCCGTCCGGGCGGCGTTCGGCCCATCCGTCTGGATATCCATGATTGCTTTCGGCATCCTCATCAGCCCCGGTTACTTCCGGCTGACAAGAACGGCCGTGCAGTCCGTCCGGAACGAACTTTACGTTGACGCCGCAAGGGTGTCCGGGCTCAGCGACGCCAGCATCATCAGCAGGCACATCTTCTCTGTGGTCCGTGCGCCCATCATCATTCAGACGGCCTCGGTATGCGGCCTTGCTATTTCCATCCAGTCCGGCCTCGAGTTCCTGGGCTTGGGCGACCCTACGGTTCCCACCTGGGGTGTCATGCTCAATGAAGGCTTCAAAAACGTTTACCTCAACCCCACCATCCTGCTTTGGCCCGCACTGGCCATCGGTTTGGGTAGCGCCTCCTTGGCACTCTTGGGTAACGCCATCCGTGATGCGTTGGAGGATGCTGCAAAGATTCGCCAGCGCAGAGGCAGCAAAAGGAACGTCACGCGAGGGCAGGCTGTTCCTGCGGGCAAGGAGTCACGCGGTACCCGCCGGCCCCTGGCTGATGTCGAACCCGGGACCGAACACCACCTCCTGAAGGTCTCCCATCTGGGCATCGGTTACCCGCAGGCCGACGGCAGCATCAAAAAGGTAGTTGATGATGTCTCGTTCCACGTCGATCGGGGCGAGGTACTTGGAATCGTCGGGGAATCGGGATCCGGAAAGTCACAAACCGCCTTCTCGATCCTGGGCCTGATGCCGGGCTCAGCCCGGATCGTCGCCGGTTCCGTCCAGTTCGATGGCAAGTACACTGTGGCACCCGGCGATGACAAGGTAGACCAGGAAACGGTCGAACCACTCAGGGGAAAACGCATCTCCTACATTCCCCAGGAACCCATGAGCAATTTGGACCCCGCGTTCACGATCGGTCACCAGCTCGTGCGGCCGATGGTCAAGGTATTGGGCATTTCGAAAGCCGAAGCCCGCCAACGCGCACTCCAGCTGCTGTCCGACGTCGGAATCGTCAACCCCGAGCGCACGTTCACGGCATACCCCCACGAAGTATCAGGCGGAATGGCCCAGCGAGTCCTCATTGCAGGTGCGATCAGTTGCGAACCGGACCTGATCATCGCCGACGAACCCACCACGGCCTTGGACGTCACAGTGCAAGCTGACGTCCTGGATCTTATCCGGGACCTGCAGAACCGGCTCGGCGTTGGCGTGATCCTGGTGACTCACAACTTCGGGGTTGTCGCCGACCTTTGCGACCGTGTAGTGGTCATGCAGAACGGCAGGCTCGTGGAAGAAGCCCCCGTCCGTGACATCCTTCGCTCACCACAGGACCCTTACACACGAACGCTCCTTGCCTCAATGTTGGAAGGCAAGGAGCCCCTGACGATGCTTGTGCAGCCCGCACCGGAATCACCCGAGGCATCCACCAACGAGGCTCAAAGGGAGGCCGTTCGATGAGCACAGCACCACGCAGCACCCTCCGGCCCGACACCAGCGGGGATCTGCTGCAGGTTCAGGACCTGACCGTGGAATACCGCGGTAAAGGCTTTCGCCCCAAGGCTTTCCGGGCGCTGACAGGCATCAACATCAGCATCGGCCAAGGAGAGACGCTGGGCTTGGTGGGGGAATCCGGCTCGGGCAAGACGACTTTGGGCCGGGCCGTGCTGGGACTTGCACCCGTAACGGCCGGAAGAATCGTTTTCAACGGCCAGGACATTGGCAACGCATCCCGAAGGGAACGCCGCGTCCTCAGCCGCGACCTCCAAGTGGTTTTCCAGGACCCCTACACATCCCTCAACCCCGCCATGGAAGTGGGCGACATCCTGGCCGAGCCTCTCGCCGTTCAGGGAGTACCGCCTCTGGAAGCCAAACGCCGGGTGCAGGAACTGCTCGACCAGGTGGGTTTGCCCGCCGACGCAATGCGCCGCCTGCCACGCGAGTTCAGCGGCGGACAGCGCCAGCGGGTCGCCATCGCCCGGGCGCTGGCACTTTCACCGAAACTGATCGTGTGCGATGAACCCGTCAGCGCTCTTGACCTGTCCACTCAGGCCAAAGTCCTGGACCTGTTCCTTCAGATCCAGCGGGACACCGGAGTGTCCTATCTCTTCGTCTCGCACGACCTCGACGTCGTCCGCCACATCAGCCACCGTGTCGCCGTCATGTACCGGGGCGAAATCGTGGAACAAGGTCCGGCCGGAATCGTCACACGCGACCCCGAACATCCCTATACCCAGCGGCTGCTTTTTGCCTCACCGGTGCCCGATCCCGACCGGCAGGAACAGAGACGGGCCGACCGGCACAGACTGCTGGCCATTCAAAAATCTCAAGACGAACAAGCCGGGGCCCTGGCCTGAGACCGACACACACACTTTTGGAGGACAGCATGGCCACAATCGGCGTGCAGGCGATGATGCTCAAGGGCAGCGTAGAAGAAATCGGAGTCTTCGAGACGCTCCGGAAAGTATCAGCCATCGGCTACAACGCAGTGGAGATCGCACAGATCCCCATGACCGCGGCCAATGTCGACGAACTCGACCGCGCACGGCAGGAGCTCGGGATGGACATCGCTGCCTTGTCTGCGCCCATCGAACTGCCCAAAGGACGCGCCGGCGCCACCCTGCGGGATGATTTTGACAAAATCGTGCAGCAAGCAGAACGGCTGGAAAGCCGGATGCTGCGTATCGGGATGCTGACCTACTCCGCGCTTAGGTCGATAGATCATGTGGTTGCCTTCGCCCAAGAGGCTAATCGATACGCCGAACGGCTGAAAGACCATGGGATCGAACTCTACTATCACAACCACCACGTCGAATTCGCCAAACACGACGGACAGTACCTGCTGGACATCATCCTGGAAAACTCCCCGGCCATGGGCATAGAACTCGATGTCCACTGGGTGCAGCGAGGCGGGCTCGATCCTGTGCAGACACTCCGCAAGTATGCCGGCCGCACCGCCATGGTGCATCTGAAGGACTACCGAATTGGGAATCTGCCGGAGGAAGCATTCGACCTGCTGGATCAGGGCGATATCCTCGGCTACTTCGAACACTTCCGAAATACAGTCCAGTTCGCCGAGGTGGGCGAGGGGAACCTCGATTTCGGCGCCATCGTCAGCGAATCCCTCGACGGCGGTGCCAGGTATCTCCTCGTCGAACAGGACGAACTCTACGGCCGAACGGTGTGGGAAGCCCTGCAGATATCCCACGACAACCTGGTCGGCCTTGGCGTCGGCAACCTTTTCTAAGACAACAGAGGACCAAACATGAGCAAGAAACTGCGACTCGGAATCATTGGCCTCGGCCAGCAAGGCAGCGCCTACGCCGAGTTCATCACCAACGGCATGGTTCCGAACATGACCATCGGGGCGATCTGTGATGTGGACCCGGCCAAAAAGGACAAGGCGTCAGCGAACTACTCCGATGTGCCATTCTTCGCCGACTACGTCGAGATGCTCGAAAGCGGCGATGTGGACGCCGTGGTGACATGCGTCCCCCACTACCTTCACCCCGAAATGGCCATCCATGCCCTCAACCGTGACATCCACGCCCTTGTAGAGAAACCGGCGGGCGTCTACACCAAACAGGTCAGGGAACTCAACGAAGTGGCAGCGGCCAAACCACATCTGTCCTTCGGCATCATTTTCAACCAGCGGAACAACCCGCTTTACAAGCGACTCAAGGAGATCGTCCACTCTGGCGAGATCGGCGCTATCCGCCGGACCAACTGGATCATCACCAAATGGTGGCGTCCCCAGGGCTACTACAACTCCAGCGCCTGGAGGGCCACCTGGGGCGGCGAAGGTGGCGGCGTTCTGGTGAACCAGGCTCCCCATCAGCTCGACCTGTGGCAATGGATCTGCGGTGCGCCCAAATCCGTTTACGCGAAGGTAGCCTATGGCTTCCGCCGGGACATCGCCGTCGAGGATGAAGTAACAGCACTGGTCGACTACGGAAACGGCGCCACCGGCGTATTCGTTACCGCAACGCATGATCTCACCGGCACCGACCGCTTCGAAATCCTCGGCGACCAAGGCAAGATCGTCGTCGAAAACAGCCTCACCGCCACGGTAACGCGGCTCATCAAACCAGAACGGGAAATTAGCGAGGGCCTGAGCCCTGAAGAGGTCAGCGGCCTCTTCAGCGGCGGCTTTGACGCCGCAGCCATGTACACCCAGGAAACCATCACCTTCGACTCAGCCTGGGGGAGCCAGCACGCCGGCGTCCTGGAAAACTTCGCAGCCAACGTCATCGATGGAACCCCACTCCTGGCCCCGGGGTCGGATGGCATCAACGGTGTACGGCTCGCCAACGCCATCCACCTGTCAAGCTGGACAGGCCGCGAGGTGCCCTTGGACTTTGACGAAGAAGAGTACCTGGCCGAGCTGAACGAACGGATCCGCAGCGAGAACCTGTTCCCTGTCCGGGCCTAAGAACCTGAAGTGTTGAGAGGCACAGCGTGTACGACCTGACCGCCGATGATGGACGGCCACGGGCCGCGGCAACGATCTACGACATCGCCAAACTGGCGGGGGTCAACCCGTCTACCGTGTCCCGTGCGTTGAACAACCCGGGCAGGGTGACTGCCAAGCCGCGTGAAATTGTGGAGCAGGCCGCCACCAAGCTGAACTACAGAGCCAATGTGTTCGCTCGTGCCCTTCCCACCGGCAGGACGAACACCATCGGCCTGATCGTTTCGGACATTACCAATCCAATATTTTTCGATGTCATCCGCGTCGCTGAAACGGCCGCCGCGGAAGCCGACTACACCCTTGTCCTCGCCGAGTCCTCCGAGTCACCGGCCAAAGAGCTGGTCGTAGCCCGGGATGCTCGGCACAGTTGATGGCCTCATCCTTGCCAGCCCGCGAATGAATGACGAAAACATCAGGGAATTACCCAGCGACAAGCCGGTCGTGGTCATCAACCGGGACGTCAAGGGAATCCCAGGCGTAGTGCCCGACGTCGACCGCGGAATCAGCCAGGCAATCCAAAGTCTTGCCGCCAACGGGCACAGCCGCATCTTGTACGTGGCCGGCCCAGTTGAGTCCTGGATGTCGGGCTGGCGATGGGACGGCATAAAGTCCGCATCTGACTGGTGCCGCTTGCAGGCGACCCTGCTGAGATCGGCGAATCCCACCGTAGAGGGTGGCCGCAAGGCCGCCCAGGAAGTGCTGGCAAGTGGAGTGACGGCAGTCCTGACATACAACGACCTACTCGCCATAGGACTAATGCAGGAGCTTCAAGCCGCGAATGTTCCCGTCCCGGACATGATCAGCATTTGTGGGATTTGACGATATATTCGGTGCGGACTTCACCTCGCCTCCGCTAACTACGATCTGTTCACCCCTTCGGGAATGTGGTGCCAGAGCTACCGGCCGCCTGCTGGAAGCGCTACAGAACGAACGGGCATCGAGTGCCTCCAGAACTCTGCCGCTGCACACCGAACTGATAGTGCGCGGGTCCAGCGGGCGTCCGTCGATGGCAACGGCATCACCGGGGTAGCGCCACGTCACTGCGCACCTGATTGCGGCGCAGCCTATTCACCGTTCACAAAAGGAGCCCTATGTCCGCCACTGATGCACGTTACACCGCACGGGTGCTGGCCCCAGCGACGAAAGCGATATCGGACGGCACAGGCGCCCAGGTCCCTGTCCGCGTTTACGAACCAGGTGCGGGAGATGGCAGACAGTACCCACAGGTGCCGCC
The DNA here is from genome assembly GCF_042668165.1 of Arthrobacter sp. NPDC057388. Lineage (NCBI taxonomy): Bacteria > Bacillati > Actinomycetota > Actinomycetes > Micrococcales > Micrococcaceae > Arthrobacter > Arthrobacter sp. NPDC057388. Next base: position 115,623 of record NZ_JBHVBL010000001.1, on the reverse strand, counting down.
TGGCATGGGGCTTGTATGGGTTCATGGCGGTGGCTTTGTCAAGGGCGATCTGGACATGCCGGAGGCACATAAAACGGCAGAATCCTTTGCCGCTTGCAACGCGACAGTGGTCAGCGTGGATTACCGGTTATGCCAGGGCGGGACCACCTGGCCGGCACCCTCGGATGATGTCCTCACAGCTTGGCAGTGGTCCCTGGACCATGCAGCAGAACTCGGAATCGACCCGCGCAAGCTAATCCTCGGCGGCGCAAGCGCTGGCGGAAACCTGGTGTCAGGGGCGGTGCTGCGGCTCCTTGCAGCATCAAGCAATAAACTTCCCAGCGGCGTTTTCCTTGCATACCCCACACTTCACGCCGTCCAGGCTCCAACACCCGAGAGCCTGCAGCGCCTCGTTGCCCGCCTCCCCGATCCGACAAGGTTCTCAGCGCCGAATTTACTGACCATGTATGAAAACTATCTGGGTGGGCCAGTCGCGGGAGCACCCGCCGCGGCAATTCCTGGCACAGCCGATCTGGGCCAGCTAGGCGGTTTTCCACCAACAATCATGATCAACGGTGAAGCAGATGAACTACGGGTCTCCGGTGAAGCCTTCGCTGCCTCACTACAGCAGGCAGGAACTTCCGTTGAAACAGTGACGGAGCCAGGGACCGCGCACGGGCACCTGAACCGTCCCCATGAAGACGCAGCCGCCCGAACCGTGCATCGCGTGGTGGATTGGGCCAATCGCAACCTCAGCACATAACCAATGGAACACCTGGTCACCCTTGGCGTGAAGCGCTTCGATAAGACGCAGCAACAGTTCCAAGCGAAGCCGGGGGCCAACTTTTGGCAATCGATTGCCAAACGCGTATCTTCTGCCTAGAATTCAAAGTACGTCCGGCGCTGACCTCGCCGCTGAAACTGTCAGGGCATGTATATACGGCCCTCAGACGGCTCGGCGGGGCCAGCCGCCTACTTGGAGAATGGAAGACAATGAACGTCTCTATAGCCGCTCATCCTGACCGGCTCCTGCCTGCCGATCCAGGTACACGCAGCATAGCCCGAAGCTTGTTGGAAAGGGTCCAGGACCTGCCCATCATCTCGCCACACGGCCATGTCGATGCCGCCATCATCGAGCAGAACACGCCATTTCCCGATCCCGCGACCTTACTGGTTTCCCCTGACCACTACGTCACACGGCTCATTCATGCCTCGGGCATCGGGCTGGAATACCTCCAGCCGCCCACGGCCTCGCCACGGGAAATCTGGCGCCTCTTTTGCGCCGCGTGGCCCCTGTTCGAAGGCACGGCCTCCGGTTACTGGCTGCGAACCCAATTTGATTCAGTTTTTGGGCTTCGGAAAGAGCTGGACCCCGAAACCGCAGATGCCAGTTTTGATGCCATCTCGGCCAAGCTGGCCGAGCCCGGCTTCCGTCCCCGCGAGCTGTTCAAAGACTTCAACATCGAAGTGCTTGCCACCACGGACGACCCCCTGGATGGACTGGAGGCCCATGCACGACTGGCAGCCGACCCGTCCTTCCACGGCCGCGTGCTGCCAACGTTCCGCCCGGATGCCTACATCAATATCGCCCACCCAGCGTGGAACACCAGTGTGGAGCGGCTGATTGCACAGGCGGCCGACGGCGAAACGGGGTACCGCGGGTACATCACTGCTCTGGAGAACCGGCGACGCTACTTTATCGATCACGGTGCCGTGTCCGCGGACCACGGCGTACGGACACCTGCCACACTCAAGCTCGAACAGTCCGACGCGGAGGCCCTGTTTGACCGGGCGCGGGCCGGCAAAGCAGATGACCGGGACCGGGACGCGTTCGAAGCCCACATGATGTATCAAATGGCCCGCATGTCCATGGAAGACGGCCTGGTGATGACCGTGCACCCCGGTTCGTTCCGAAACCACCATCACCCCACATTCGAAACGTTCGGGGCTGACACTGGGCACGACATCCCTTTCGCCATCAACTACACAGAGGCCATCCGCCCCGTGCTGCAGGATTTCGGCACCGCCGAGGATTTCCATCTGGTCCTCTTCACCCTTGACGAGACGGTCTTCTCGCGTGAACTTGCCCCTCTGGCCGGGTTTTACCCGTCGGTGTACCTTGGCGCGCCCTGGTGGTTCCTGGACGCTCCCGATGCCATGCTGCGCTTCCGTTCCGCTGTGACCGAAACAGCCGGTTTCTCCCGCTCCTCGGGTTTCATCGACGACACCCGCGCCTTCTGTTCCATCCCTGCACGGCATGATGCCTCACGCAGAATCGAAGCCTCCTTCCTCGCGCGTCTCGTCGCGGAACACCGTGTCACCGAAGAACGCGCACATGAACTCATTGTCGACGTCGTCGACTCATCGCCACGTCGGGTGTTCAAGCTATGAGCGCCACCGCTCCGCGCCTCACCCGTCAGGTGAGGTCTGCCCCAAAAGCACCCGTCCGGATCGTGCATCTGGGCCTGGGCGCATTCCACCGATCCCACCAGGCTTGGTATACACAACGCGCCGGTGACGCAGGGGAGTGGGGCATCGCGTCGTTCACCGGTCGGCGTCCCGACGCCGCCCAGATCCTCGCCGCGCAGGACGGGCTGTACACCGTGGTGGAACGCTCGGATGCCGGCGACACCTTCGAGGTGGTCGGCAGCATCGTGGAGGCAGTGGACGGCGCTAACCTCAGCCGCCTCGTCGAACTTCTCGCCGCACCCCAGACCGCACTAGTCACCCTGACCATCACCGAGGCAGCCTACCCGCTCGGTCCTGCGGATCTTCCCCGCCTGGTCTCCGGAGAGGAACCCAAGACGCCCATAGGTCGCTTGGTTCTCGGCCTCGCTGCCCGCAAGGACGCCGGGGCCGGGCCGCTCGCCTTGGTCAGTTGCGACAACCTCGCGGACAACGGCAGCGTCGCCCGCAACCAGGTACTGGCGTTAGCACGGGAATACGACGTCGCGCTCGGCGCCTGGATTGAGGCGAACGTCAGCTTTGTCAGCACCTCGGTCGACCGCATCACCCCACGCACCACGGAAGCCGACCTCGCTGAGGTCTCCAAGGCGTGCGGCTACGAAGACGCCGCACCGGTGGTCACCGAACCGTTCCACAACTGGGTCTTGAGCGGCGATTTCCCCGCCGGACGTCCCCGCTGGGAAGATGCTGGTGCAGTATTCGTCAACGACATCGGACCCTACGAAAACCGCAAACTCTGGCTCCTCAACGGCGCGCATTCATTGCTGGCCTACACCGGGCAACTGCGAGGTCATGCCACCGTGGCGGACGCCCTGGCCGACAAGGCATGCCGACAGGCTGTAGAGGAATTCTGGGATGAGGCAGCCAGACACCTTCCCGGCCACGAACTGCGCATTCCCGAATACAGGTCAGCGCTTCTGAACCGATTCGGCAACTCCCGAATTGCCCACCACTTGGCCCAGATCGCCACGGACGGCAGCACCAAACTGCGCATGCGAGCCCTACCCGTGCTCCGGGCCGAGCAGGCAGCCGGGCGCAGCGGTTCCGCCGCAATGAGGATGATCGCTGCGTGGATAGCCTTCGTCTCCTCCACAGCGGAATGTCAGGACCCGCTCGCTGAACAAATCCGGCAAGCCAAAACGCTCAAGGGTGACCAGCGCACCGCCGCCCTCCTTGGGCTGATCAGCCCTGACCTGGCCGCCGACCCAGCAGCCGTCTCCCAGATCCACCGGCTCCGGGGAGCCGTCCCTCACTCACTCACGCCTAGTACACCTCCGAAGGACCTTCTGTGAAAATCATTGCTGCTGACGTCTTCGTGACCAGCCCCACCCGTAACTTCGTGACGCTGAGAATCACCACCGAGGACGGTGTGACCGGCATCGGGGATGCCACCTTGAACGGGAGAGAGCTCGCGGTGGCAGCGTACCTCAGGGAACACGTGGCGCAGCTGCTGATCGGCAAGGACCCGCACCGGATCGAGGACATCTGGCAGTTCCTGTACCGGTCCTCGTACTGGCGCCGCGGCCCCGTCACGATGGCGGCCATCGCCGCCGTCGACATGGCCCTGTGGGACATTAAGGGCAAGATCGCCGGCATGCCCGTCTATCAGCTCCTGGGCGGGGCGTCCCGGAACGGGCTGCGCGCCTACGGGCACGCGTCGGGCGCGGACATCCCGTCGCTGTTTGATTCCGTCCGCGAGCACCTGGAACTCGGGTACAAGTCCATCCGTATCCAGACCGCCGTTCCGGGCATCAAGGCCGTGTACGGAGTTGCGGCGCAGGCCCAGGCCTCGGGTGAACGTTACGACTACGAGCCCGCCGGCCGCGGCGCGTTCCCGCAGGAAGAGGACTGGGACACCCGCGCCTACCTGCGCCACCTGCCCACGGTCTTCGAAGCAGTGCGCAACGAGTTCGGCCCCGAAATCCCGCTGCTGCACGACGGACACCACCGCATGACGCCCATCCAGGCAGCCAAGCTCGGCAAAGCCCTGGAACCTTACGACCTGTTCTGGCTGGAGGACTGCACCCCGGCCGAGAACCAGGAGGCGCTGCGCCTGGTCCGCCAGCACACCACCACGCCGCTGGCAATTGGGGAAATCTTCAACACCGTCTACGACTACCAGACCATCATCAAGGAACAGCTGATCGACTACGTCCGGGCCGCATCCACCCACTTCGGCGGCATCTCCCCGCTGAAGAAGGTCATGGACTTCGCCGCGCAGTACCAGATCAAGTCCGGCTTCCACGGCCCCACCGACATCTCTCCGGTCGGCTTCGCCGCACAACTGCACGTGGGCCTGGCCATCCACAACTACGGCATCCAGGAATACATGCAACACTCGGACAAGACCAACCAGGTCTTCCACCAGTCCATGACCTTCAAGGATGGCTACCTGCACCCGGGCGACAACCCCGGCATCGGCGTCGAATTCAACGAGGAAGCCGCCGCAGCATTCCCCTACCAGCAGGCCTACCTGCCCTACAACCGCCTCGTCGACGGCACCGTCCATGACTGGTGACGTGGCGGGCAAGCCCCTGATTGTGGTGATGGGTGTATGCGGCTGCGGCAAGAGCACGGTCGGCGAGTTGATGGCGCACGAACTGGGCGTCCCGTTCCTTGACGGCGACTCCCTCCACCCGGCAGAGAACGTGGCCAAAATGGCAGCGGGCACACCGCTGACGGACAAGGACCGGTGGCCGTGGCTAGCCACCGCCGGCACCCGACTCAGAGACGCAGGTGAGGGCGGGCTGGTGCTCGCCTGCTCCGCCCTGCGCCGCAGCTACCGTGATGCCATTCGGGCCCAGGCGCCGGATACCCTCTTCCTGCACCTGCACGGCAGCAGAAAAGTCCTCGAACAACGCCTAGCCGCCCGGTCCGGACACTTCATGCCCGCTGCACTGCTCGACTCCCAACTCACAACCCTCGAACCACTGGAGGCCGACGAGCTCGGGCTGGTGATTGACATCGCCCGGCCTCTTCAGCAAGTTTTAGCCGGAGCAATCAACAGCCTCACCGGTGGAGTAGGCGTCACCGAAACTTCGGCATACACTCACAGACGCTAACGAGCACCAACGTGTCCAATCAGGCATTCTTTTACCGCCGGGACTACCGGCAGCTCGCGAAGAATGTCAGCAGGTACGCCACCGACACCGCCTGGTTCGCCCCGACGTCCCAGCCCGACATCCGGCGCTACAAGCAAGAACGTCAGAGTGCTGCCCCAGACCCAAGCCACGTTTCCTTCCATCTGCAACTACGTGCCGCGAAATAAGAGGAATACGGTGCCCCTGTTCGATATCGACCTGCCACAGCTGCGCGACTATCAGTCGGCTGCGCAAATACCACCGGACTTTACCGGTTTCTGGGAAAGCACACTGGCCCAGGCCAGAGAACTTCCCCTTGCCGCCGTGTACGAGTCGACCGAAAACTACCTGACATTGATCGACACCTTTGACGTGACCTTCAACGGGTATGGCGGAGACCCAATCAAGGGCTGGTTCCACCTGCCGGCTCACCGGGATACGGATTCACCCCTGCCCGTAGTGGTCCAGTACATCGGATACTCCGGCGGCAGGGGACTGGTCAACCAGAACACTCGCTGGGCTCAGGCCGGTTACGCCCATTTCGTCATGGACACCCGGGGCCAGGGTTATGGAAGCGTCGTGGGGGAGACCCCCGACCCGCACCCGTCAGCCGCTCAAGTGGCCTACGCGGGATTAATGACCCGCGGGGTGGATAACCGTGAAGACTATTATTATCGCCGCGTCTTTGTTGATGCTTTCCGGGCAGTGGAGGCCGCGCAAAGCCATCCCTTCGTGGATTCGTCCAGGGTCGTGCTGACAGGCTCCAGCCAAGGAGGTGGAATGGCGATAGCCGTCGCCGGCCTTGCCACAGGGAGGCTGGACGGTATCGCAGCGGTGCTGCCTGACGTTCCATTCCTTCAGGACATCGCACACGGAGTAGACATTGCACCCCGGGGGCCCTACCCGGAAGTGGCAACGTTCCTGGCCAGACACCGGGAGAAACACGAAACCGTGCTGTCCGTACTGAACTATTTCGACGGCGTGCATCTGGGAAGGGCGGCCTCCGCGCCCGCCCTGTACTCCGTTGCCCAAATGGACAACATCAGCCCGCCATCCACTGTCTTCGCCAGCTACAACGCCTACGGCTCCGATGTGGGAGATGTCACTAAGAACATTGAGGTGTACCGCTTCAACAACCACGAAGGCGGTCAAGAGCACCAGTGGATCCGACAGCTGCAGTATCTCCGAAAACTGGGTATCTCCTAGGCATCAATCTCTAAAAAAACGTCGCTTTCGGTATGACACCGGAACCGCCAAACCCGGCTTCCAGCGCCTCTTCGAGATTTTGCCTCAGGTTTTGGCTGCCCTTGATCATCCGGTGGCAGGCAGGCAGGCAGGCGCCTCAGCCAAGCGGGCAGTGCCGCTCTGGTGAACCATCCCGGCAGGGGACGCCGCCGGGGCTAGTCATCCAGTCGGGCGCGTGGCTGTCGCGTCGTGGAGGTCAGGCAGGTACTTCTCCTGCTCCTCGATCTTGCGGCGGTAGCAGTCGTGGGCAGCTTGTATAGCTGTCTATACGTTGGGTTCAGCTTCTGTGCCGACCATGAGCAGAGAAGCCGAACCACCAGAGAAGAGCCCGCTATGTGACCACCCGCCGGGACTCTTCGCTCTCCCTGCAGAATTCGCCAGGTCGTTTGACAATTTGCCGACAAGGCCGCGCATTTCACCCTAGATGCGGTTTCTCGCATTTTAACGAGCGTTCGCCTAAAACGCCGATAATGCAGATTACGTAAAGCTGCTCCGTGGGCTTTGGCTACCTTTATGGTTCGGTCGGTGGTTAGGCCCGTCTAACGAGGTGCTCCATGGAGGTCTGCCATCCGAGGATTTCGCGTGGTCGCTGGTTGAGTTCGGTGGCGACAACACTGACGTGTTCGCGCTATGCGTGGGATGTACCGCATCAATGCCAGCGGCGACTCCCCAAGACCGTCACAGCGGCGGTGATGGCGATGCCGAGGCCGATCGGGACGCTGAGATGGATCCGGAGCAGGAGTACTCCGATGGCGGCCCCTGCGAACATAGCGAGGACAGCGCCCAGCCGTCGGTTGAGTAACCGGGGCCGTTGCTTGCCCACAAGTGACTCTCCGGCGAGGGAAGTCATCGTGGAAGTAATGACCACTGTGGTCATGTCCCGTACGCTCAAATGCCGCGCAATCAGGGCCTGGGAGCCCATGTGCATGGCGATAACGGCGGCAACAATGACACCAATGGACTGCCGGCCGACGTCTTCCACGATGAGAGAGATGGCGGCGGTTCCCGTCAACGCCATACAACCCGCTGTGAGAAGGAGCGTGACCCTGCGGTTCCAGCCTTTCGGGCTTGACTGGAGCGTAAATCCGGCAACCGCCGCGCCGAGGAGAAAGGCGCCAAGTGCTACCAGTGGGCCCAAAGTTGGCAGGTTCGCCGCCCCGGCCAACGCCATCGCAAGAATCACCACGTTGCCGGTCATGTTTCCGGTGAAGATGTGATCAAGTCCAAGGTATCCGACCGCGTCAACCACGCCTGTAACGAGGGTGAGGGTCATCATGAGCATCAGTCGGAACTTTTCTGGAGACGACGCATTATCTTGCGGGGTAGAGGCGGTTTTAGTACCTGAGCTGGCTACGGCTGATGTCATTGTTTAAGGGATCCTTCATCGTGAGGGGTGATCTCTGTGACCACCCCTCGGACATGCTTGTTGGTGGGTTTAGATGTTCAATCAGGCCCTCGGCAAGGATGTGGTCGTTGGCCGTCTGTGCGTCCTTGCCGCCAACCACGAAGCGCGGATGACGGCGGGAGTTGTGCTCCCGCCGTCGTGAGCCGTTCGGCTTGCTGCCTCGCATTTTTGGCGCGGCGCTCAGCCTTCAAGCTTGGAATGCTCGCCCAGACGGTGCCATGAACGGTTGTGGTAGACCAGAGCGTCGCCGGGTTCGCCCGCTTGGACGTCACGCATCACGCGGGACTCCAGGGCGTGAACGGCGATGATTGTGGAGGTCCCCACCTCCATGCGGTCGATGACGGCGCAGCGCACCCAGGCGCGGACATCGTCATACACCGCTTCGCCGGTTGCAAGGGGCGACCAGCGGTGCGTCTGGTCAAAGCGGTTAGCGCCGGGGGTCGCTCCAAACTTCGCCAGGTCGACGTCGTGCGCGTCCAGTAGGTGCACGACGACGGTTTCGGCGCGCGAAAGCACCTCTGACGCAGAGGACAGTGCCGAGACCGAGAAAATCAGCAACGGAGGTTCCGCACTCACTGACACGACCGACGATACCGTCAGCGCCACCGGTCCTTCGCCGGCATCCGCCGTGATGACGGCGACACCTCCCGGGTGGCCACGGAACAGTGCTTTGAATTCGTCAGCCGTGAGGGAGGACGGGAAGCTTTGCTTCGGAGCCTCGAGCCAAGTGTCTGCTGGGTAGGCGTGAAACATGGTTATGACACGCTGGGGGCGGAGCGGGCGAGTTCCTCGCGAATGATGTTCGTCCCTGCGCTGAGAGCACTCAGCTTGGCCAGTGCGACGTCCCGGGGGAACGGTGCCATTCCGCAGTTGGAGCTGGGAATGAGCTTGTCCGCATCAACGAACTGCAGGGCCTTGCGGAGGGTGTTGGCGACGTCCTCCGGGGTCTCGATGGTCTCGCTTGCGACGTCGATTGCCCCGAGCATGACCTTCTTGCCACGGAGGAGCTCAATGAGATCCATGGGCACGTGGGAGTTCTGGCATTCCAGCGAGATGATGTCGATGCTGGAGCTCTGCAGCAGCGGGAACGATTCCTCGTACTGCCGCCACTGTGAGCCGAGCGTCGCCTTCCAGTCAGTATTCGCCTTGATCCCGTAGCCGTAGCAGATATGCACGGCGGTCTCCGCACGCAGTCCTTCTGCCGCTCTCTCAAGCGCAGCCACGCCCCAGTCCTTGACCTCATCGAGGAAGACATTGAACGCGGGCTCGTCGAACTGGATGATGTCCACCCCGGCCGCCTCCAGTTCTTTCGCCTCCTGGTTCAGGATCGTGGCAAACTCCCAGGCCAGCTTCTCGCGGCTCTTATAGTGGTCATCGTAGAGCGTGTCCACCATCGTCATTGGACCGGGAAGAGTCCATTTGATCGGCCGGTCGGTGGCTGCGCGGAGGAACTTCGCGTCTTCGACGAATACCGGCCGTTCGCGGCGCACCGGTCCGACGACGGTCGGCACGCTCGCGTCGTAGCGATCGCGGATGCGCACGGTCTTGCGCTGTTCAAAATCGACGCCGCTGAGATGCTCGATGAAGGTCGTCACGAAGTGCTGGCGGGTTTGCTCGCCGTCGCTGACGATGTCGATGCCGCGTCGGCTCTGTTCGTGGATGGCGATGCGAAGGGCGTCCTGCTTGCCCTCGAGCAGCGCATCTCCCTCCAGCTTCCACGGGGACCAAAGAGTCTCCGGCTGTGCGAGCCACGATGGTTTCGGCAGGCTCCCGACAAGGGTGGTGGGCAAAAGTGTGTTCATGATTGACGATTCTCCGTAGGTCAGTTGACGAGAGCGGGGTAGTTGGCGGTCCACTGGTCCAACAGATCCTTGTGGGGTGTGATGAAGTGCTCCTCCGTGTACTTCGCCTGCGTGATAGCGAGCTGAGAGCGCTCGACGCGGTCGTAAGCGATCTGGGTCCGCGAGTAATCCTGCTCTCCCAGGCTCGGCTGGTAGACGACGGCGGCGGCGGAGTTCGCGTTGTAGACCTCCGGGCGGTAGATCTTCTGGAACGTCTCCATGGTGCTGATCGTGCCGATGAGCTGCAGGTTGGAGTAATCGTTGAGCAGGTCGCCGCGGAAATAGAAGGCGAGCGGCGCAACGCTGCCGCGTGGCATGAAGTAGCGGACCTGCAGCCCCATCTTTGCGAAGTACGCGTCCGTCAGAGAGTACTCGTCCTGCTGGTACTCGACGCCCAGGACCGGGTGACGGTTCCCGGTTCGCCGGTACGTCTTGCTTGTGGAGACGCTGATGCAGACCACTGGGGGCTGCGGGAAGCGTTCCTGGCATTCCGGGGAATCGAGGAAGTGCTGGAACAGTTTGCCGTGAAGATCGCCGAAGTCCTCGGGAACGGCGGGCTTGCCTGAGTCCCCTGCTGCCGCCGGCAGTACAACGCTGAAGTCGAAGTCACGGACGTAGGAGGAGAAGTTGTTCCCCACGATCCCCTGATGGCGGACCCCGTTCAGCAGGTCGACGATCTGGATGTCGAGAACCTCGAACAGAGGGAACTGCTGATCCGTGCCTTCTGCGGTGAGCTGTATCTGCACGGAGACGATCTCAAGCTCGAGCGTGTAGCGGTCCCGGTCAGGGTTGTCCCAGTCTGCGAGATCGTTAAACCGGCGCCGTATCATGGTCAACGCGTTGCGGAGGTTCTCCTGGCGGTGCTCGCCCCGTGCCAGGTTGGCGAAGTTCGTTGTGATCCGGGAGCCTTCCGACGGGCAGTAGTCCTCGTCGAAGCGGGTGGTGGTGATACTGAAGGTGAAGTCGTCTGCCATGCGCTGCCAATCCGTTGTTGATGGGCCGGAGACGGCCTTCCAGAAGGTGATGCATCCATGGTGCCGCCTTCCGGGGGGTATCGGGTAACTAGGCGCTACTATGCATTCATATAGACTTTTCCTATGCCACAGCTTTCGAGCGGACTGACCCTGCAGCAGCTCCGCTACTTCATTGAAGTTGCAGCCGAGGGGTCGATCTCTGCAGCTGCCGATCTTCTCTATGTCGCGCAGCCGACAATGTCCGCAGCGATGAAGGACCTTGAGGCCCGGGTAGGCCGTTCGCTCCTGCTTCGCTCTGCCCGCGGGGTCACCCTCACCGCCGACGGGGCAGAGTTCCTTGGTTACGCCAGGCAGGTCGTGGAGCAGTTCGCCCTCCTCGAGCAGCGCTACCTAGGCAGGCCGCCGACGCGACGTCTGCTCGGGGTGTCAACGCAGCACTACTCGTTCGCGGTGGACGCCTTTGTCCGGATGGTGAAGGCCACTGAGGTGGCCGAATACGAGTTCTCGCTGCGTGAGTCCCGCACCTGGGACATCATCGAAGATGTCCGGACGCTCCGTAGCGAGATAGGCATCCTTTACCGGAACGACTTCAACCGGAAAGTCATCGACAAGCTGCTCCGGGAATCCGGGCTTGCGTTCACTCCGCTTTTCCTCGCCGATCCGCACATTTTCATTTCACGGAGGAACCCGCTCGCCTCAAAAGAGCGTGCGACTCTCGCCGATCTCGCCGGCTTGCCGCGCCTAACCTTCGATCAAGGTGCGAACAACTCTTTCTACTTCGCCGAGGAGATTCTCTCCACCTTGTCCAGCAAGCAGGAGATCCGGGTCTCTGACCGTGCGACGATCTTCAATCTCATGATCGGGCTCGACGGCTACACGATCTCGACGGGCATCATCAGCGGGCAGCTCGACCCGGAGATCGTCGCCATCCCGCTCGAGGTTGACGAACGCATCGAGATCGGCTGGATCGGCCATGCCTCTATTCCGCTTACAGACCAAGCGCAGCGGTACCTCAGGGAATTACGGGTTGTCGTCGCTGAGTTCGGCGTAGCGCTACTCGACTGACTGCAGTTGAGTGGGCGGGTCTTTACCCCTTCGGTGATCGGACGTGTTTGTTGCAGCCGAGCGCGTTGCTGGTATCGCACATGCCCGCCGCCGGTAATGGATATTCGGTCAAGTAGCCATCGTGTCATGCCAGCGGGAACAGAAACCCTGGGAGGGTCCGGTACCCACCGCGCCCATCAATTTCGGCGTCAGAATCGGGCGAAATCCCGTCTAATTGACAGTCGCTCCATTGTGCTCTCAAATCTCACCCTGGCACTCGGAGGGGCGGTAAATCCCGGGTGTGGTGACCAGGATCATCTAAATGGTCCGAAGAATCGGGGCCTGATGGACATCTCTTCGGGCAGGGGCTTGCGACGTCACGTCTCGCCGCCCTGCAGGTAAGCTCGCCGCCCTACAAGCGGCCCGTCATGCCGGGGAACCCGGCGTCAGAAGATCAACCACCGCGGTTACAACCACCGCCCCGCGTGCATCACCGCCGCCACCTGAAGGTCCGGTGCCAGAACCACCAAATCCGCCTGCCGCCCCGCCTCGATCCGGCCGACGTCGGACAGCCCCAGCATGTCCGCCGGGTTCTGGCTCGCCGCACGGACGGCGTCGGCGAGCGGGATGCCGGCGTCAAGGACGGCGTGCCGGACCGCTGCATCCAGCGTGAGGATGCTGCCGGCGATCGTGCCGTCGCGGACCAGCCGCGCCTCGCCGTCGGACACCCGGACGTCCAGCCCGCCCAGCTGGTAGGTGCCTTCGTCCGCGCAGGCCGCCGCCATCGCGTCGGTGACAAACACCGCCCGCGCCGGGCTGGACAGGATGAAGCGGACCAGTGACGGATGGAGGTGGACGCCGTCGGCTATCACCTCCGCGAAGACCGAAGGGTCCTCCAGCAGCGCCAGTGCAGGGCCGGGCTCCCGGTGGTGCAGCGGCCGCATCGCGTTGAACACGTGCGTTCCGGCCGTGGCCCCCGCAGCGATTGCCTGCCGGGCGAGATCGTAGCCGGCACCTGTGTGGCCGATGGCCGCGACAGCGCCGTAGCCGGTGACCTGCCGGACGGCGGCCAGGCCGCCGTCCAGTTCAGGGGCGATCGTGACCATCTTCACTGTGCCCCGCCCGGCGAGCATCAGCCGGTCGACGGCGGCCGGTTCCGGCGCGAGCAGCAGTTCCTCCACGTGGGCGCCCCGGTGGTCGGGGCTGAGCCACGGGCCCTCAAGATGGATCCCGGCCAGCACCCCCTGCTCCACCAGCGACGCCAGCGCGGCCACTGCCTTCTCAAGCTCCGGAAGCGGCGCGGTGACCAGGCTGGCCATCAGCGTGGTGGTGCCGTGCGAACGGTGCACCTCTGCGATCCGGACCGCGGCGGCAGCGGGATCAGCGTCATTGAAGCTGAAGCCGCCGCCGCCGTGGATGTGGGCGTCCACGAAACCCGGGGCGAGGGTGTTGTCCGCGAAGCTGAAGTCGGGTTCCCGGGCGGGCAGTCCGGGACCGGCGGCAACAATCACGGAACCGTCGGTTTCCACCCAGCCCGGCTCCAGCACGGTGTCCGGCAGGATGACCCGGGCAGCAGAAATGAGCGTCGGACTCACCAGGTTTCCGTGATCTTGCGCAGCCCCCGGGGCGCATCCGGGTCATGGCGCCGGGCGCCCGCCATCGCATGGGCCAGCCGTTGCAGGGGCATGATTTCCAGGACCGGCGCAAGCTGCTCGTGGACGGCCGGCAGCGGCACCACGTGGTTCCCGGCCCGGGCAGCCCCGGCGTCGCCCACCAGGCAAATGTCTGCGCCCCGCTCCGCCAGGCGGTCCAGCACCGGATCGAGGGCCCGGCCGCCGGCGCCGGGGGAGGCGACGGCGATGACGGGCCGGTCGGCGTCGATCATCGCGAACGGCCCGTGCAGCAGGTCCGCGCCGGAAAAGGCGTGCGCGGCCAGATAGGACGTTTCCATCAATTTCAGTGCCGCCTCCCGTGCGGTGGGGTAGGAGAAGCCGCGGCCCGTCGTGATGATGTGGTTCACGAAGCGGTAGCGGTCAGCCACCTCCAGTATCTCCGGCCGGGCCAGTACATCGGCGGCGAGACGCGGCAGGTCCGCCGCTTCCGCAGCATTCCCTCCCGCCCACGCGTCGATAAGCAGCCACAGCCCCAGCAGCTGCGACGTGTAGCTCTTGGTCGCGGCCACGGCACGCTCCGGCCCGGCCAGGATGTCCAGGTGGTGCCGGGCGGCAGCCGCCAGCGGCGAGGACGGGGCGTTCGTGACGGCCACGGTGAGGGCACCGCCCCGGGCGGCCGCGGCGGTGGAGTCCACCAGGTCAGGGGAGCCGCCCGACTGGCTGACCGCCAGCCACAGCACCCCGTCCATCCTCGGCTCGGCACCATACACGGTAAGGCTCGACGGCGACGCAAGGCCGGCCGGCAGCCGCAGCACCGTCTCGATGAGGTACTTCGCGTACAGGGCCGCGTGGTCGCTGGTGCCGCGTGCGGCCAGCAGGACGTACCGGATGTCGGCGTCCCGGAGGATGCCGGCCAGCCGGGCTACGTCGGGGCGGCCGTGCTCAAGCAGCCGGGCCAGCGATTCGGGCTGTTCGAGGATTTCGGCGGCCATCAGGGCGCCGGGGGCGGTGATGTTTTGGGTGGTCATGGGTCTCCTAGGTGCGGTCGGTCGGGGTAGCTATCGAGAGAGGGGATCAGACTGGGACTCCGGCGGCCGGCCGGAGCGGTGTAAGGGCGAGCTGGCCGGCCAGCTCCACGGCGCCCCAGGCGGGCGCCCGCTCCAGTACGCGGACGTCGGTGAGGCCGCGAACTGCCAGCAGGTCGCGCACCTTGGCGGCCAAGGAAGGCTGGTTCACCAGCATGCCCCCGGCCAGCAGTACCGGTGCGGGGGAGGGTTCCGGTGCCCCTTCCGCAAGGGTGCCCAGCCTCCGGTTCACCGTCACGGCCAGTGTGGCGAGGTGCCCGGCGGCGTCCTCAACGATCGCTGCGCTCGCGGAATCCGTGACCGCCAGGGCAAAGACGGTTCCGGCCAGCCCGGCCCAGAACCGGCGCTCCGGCATGCGGTAGAAAAGGTCCAGCAGACCGGCGGGTTCCATGGTGCCGGTCTCCGCCAGCAGCCGGGCGGTCAGCGGTCCGGCGCGCAGCCCCTGGTCCGACTCCTCGAGGGCGTTGCGGACCGCGCTGCGGGCGACGGCGTAGCCGCTGCCTTCGTCGCCGAGCAGGTAGCCCCAGCCGCCGGCGCGGGCTTCCCGGCCGTCACCGGCCTTCGCCCAGGCGGCGGAGCCGGTGCCGGAGATGAGGACGGTGCCGGCCGTGAGGCCTCCGGCGGCGAGGATGATCCGGGTGTCGTGGTCCACGTGGATCCGGGCTCCGGGGAAGCGGCCGGCCAGCAAACTCGCCAGGCGTTCCCGGGCCGCCGGTGTGTCCGCCCCGGCGGCGCCGGCAAACACGGTGTGGATTCCGTGGGCCGCAGGATCGCCGATGCCAAGCCGGGTTGCCAGGTCGTCCAGCGCCGCGGCGGCTTCGTGTTCCCCGACGGAGGCGATGTTCGCGCTGCCCACCGTGCACTCGGCGGGCTGCCGGGGAACTGTTGTGCCGCCGTCGTCCTTAACAACGGCGTCCGTTCCAGCATCCGCAAGCATGGCGTGGGTCTTGGAGCCGCCAATATCCAGTCCGAGAACACGCATCACTTGGCCGCCGGCGTGTTGCTGTCAGCATTGCCGCTAGCTTCCGGCCAGCGCGCGCCGTTCTCCCAGTAGTGGCGGATCTCCTCGAGGTTCCGGCCCTTGGTCTCGGGGGCGAGCCGGTGGACGAAGACGAAGCCGGCGATGGCCAGCGCACCGAACACCGCGAACGTTCCGGCGCCGCCGAGCCGCTGCAGCATGGTCAGGAAGAAGGCGGCGACGATCACGTTGGCCACCAGGTCGGAGGTCAGCATGGCGCTGGCGCCCAGGGAACGCAGCCGGGCCGGGAAGGACTCGCCGGCGTAGACCCAGACCAGCGCGCCGAAGCCGAAGGTGAAGCCCACTGTGAACAGCAGGACCCCGAGGAAGCCCACCACGGTCAGGACGCCGCCGAAGTCGCGTCCGGCCATGAAGACCCCCACCAGGATGGCGTTGGCCACGATCATCATGCCGATGCCGCCGAGCAGGATGGGGCGCCGGCCCACGCGGTCCACGAGGGACAGCGAGACGAAGACGGCCACGAGCGAGGCGGCCTGGACCAGTGCGGGCAGCAGCAGGAGGGCTGCGTTGCCGGTGAAGCCCATGGCCTCGAAGATCCGCGGGCTGTAGTACACCACGGCGTTGATGCCGGTGATCTGGATGAAGAAGCCGAGCCCGACGACGAACACGGTCGCCTTCAGGTAGGGGGAGCGCAGCATCTCGCGGAGGCCCCCGCCGCGCTCCTCGCTGATGGCGCGGCGCATGTCCGCGAGTTCGGCGTCCACGTCGGCATCAGGCTCGATCGAGCTGAGGGTGCGGCGGGCCTCTTCGGTGCGGCCGCGCATCATGTACCAGCGGGCAGTGTCGGGGAGGCGGAGAGTGACGGCGAGGACCGCGATGGCGGGCACGGCGGCCAGGCCCAGCATCAGCCGCCAGTTTTCGGTGGCGGACAGGACGTAGGCGGCCAGGTAGCCGATGATGATGCCGATGACCGTGGCCACCTGGTACGCCACCAGCAGGGCACCGCGCACCTTGGGCGGCGCTGATTCCGCCACGAAGACGGGCACCACCACCACGGAAATGCCGATGGTCAGGCCCAGCAGCAGTCGGGCGATGAGCAGCATGGGAACGTCGGCGGCGATGGCGCTGAGCACCGCGAACGCCGCGTACGCTCCGGCCACTCCCACCATGCAGGCCTTGCGGCCCACCTTGTTGGCCAGCCAGCCGCCGAGGACGGCGCCCAGGACTTCACCGACGACGACGGCGGTGGTCACCAGCTCCTGCTGGCTGGTGGAGAGCTGGAACTCCTTGGTGATGAACAGCAGGGCGCCGGCAATATTCGACAGGTCGTAGCCGTAGATTATGCCGATGGTGGCGGCGGTGCCGCCCACCAGAAGGCCGAGGCGGGGCGTCTGGCGCAGGTCTTGCAGGAACGACATCTTTGGGGTCCTTGGAAGTGTGATGGGGAGGGGTTGGCTCTACTGAATTGGTGTAAACCAATTTCCATCATTTTGGCCTAGACCAATTTTTGTGTCAATAGGTACCATCAGATCCATGGAAACCTCCGCGGCTGCAGCCCTGCCCAAGTACTACGTACTCAAGGAGCAGATCCTCGCCCTCATCGAGGACGCGGCACCCGGAACGCTGATCCCCACCGAGCGGGCGCTCGCGGAGCAGTACGGAACGTCCCGCACCACCGTCCGGCAGGCCATCGGCGAGCTGGTGGCTGAGGGCCGCCTGGACCGGACGCAGGGGCGGGGCACCTACGTGGCGCCGCCTAAGGTGACGCACGTCCGCCAGCTCACGTCCTTTTCCGACGACGCCGCCAGCCAGGGCCACACGGCTGCTGCCCGGATTGTGGATGTGAGCGTGCTGCCGGCGGACCCGGCCACGGCGCGGCGCCTGGCGCTTGAGCCGGGTACGGACATCCACCGGGTGGAGCGGATCAGGCTGGTCGACGGCGAGCCGCTGGCGCACGAGGTCGCCTTCCTCGCCGGGCCGCTGCCGGACCTTGAGCGGACTGTCGCGGAACGCGGTTCGCTGTACACGGCACTGCGGGAGGACTACGGAATCCGGATCGCCGAGGTGGAGGACACCGTGGAGACGAAGCTGGCCGGTCCGGCCGAGGTGCAGCTGCTCGACGTCGAGATGGGTGCTCCCATGCTGCTGGTGCACCGGCTGGGCTTCACCCCCGAGGGGCGGCCAGTCGAGTGGACGGAGTCGGTCTTCCGGGGCGACCGCTTCCGCTTCGTCGCGCGGATGCACGTCTGAGCAGGCGTTTCTTCCGTGGGGCATGCGCTGTGTTACGCCCAACTGCGGCAGATGAAGCACTGTTGCGTTGCACGACGGCGGGTGTCGCCAAGCGTTGTGAAGCAAGTTACCGGGTGGTTGGGTAAGTCCATAATCACGACGGGGCGGCGTAGCGCCCTCCCTGAAACGAGGGGGACATGATCACAGCTTTGGTTCATAGAATCCGGACGCAATGCAGCGCTGAACTGAACACCTTCCGCAGCCAGGTTAACGCGCTGGCGCGGCAGGACTTCGGTGCCGGAGGCCTGGACGCGGCAGCCACCACCATGGCC
The DNA here is from genome assembly GCF_042668165.1 of Arthrobacter sp. NPDC057388. Classification (NCBI taxonomy): domain Bacteria; kingdom Bacillati; phylum Actinomycetota; class Actinomycetes; order Micrococcales; family Micrococcaceae; genus Arthrobacter; species Arthrobacter sp. NPDC057388. The sequence continues at coordinate 97,351 of NZ_JBHVBL010000001.1, read as the reverse complement.
CGCCGCCCGTGCCTGGCCACCCCTGGAGTTTCGGTTGACATCGTCGGCTTCACCTGCCCCCGTTCTTCCGCCGGGAAACCGTCGGTGCGGGTTGCCGTGTCCCTGAGCCTGCAGCCGGGCCGGATGGCCTCCGCTGTCCACTGGGAGGAGGCCCATGCCTGGGCTGGGGCCGTGGCCGGCGGGGAGTGGGCGGCAGCCGAATATGTCGGAAGCCAGGAGAGCCCCGACGGGATGGTCTTTCACTACGCACTGAAAAACGCGGACGACCCCGCAGCCGTGCCCGAGTACTCCGCCGTGCCGCACTATTCCAAGGCGCTGTAACAGGACCGACGTTGTCGCCACCCCGCGCGAACTGGCAGCTAATGCCCGCAAATCCCCGTTTTGAGGGCATTTCCTGCCAGTTCGCGCTGTCGGGGGCTGCGGCTTGAACCACAAAGGATCCGGCAGGAATGTTCCCGCCGGATCCTTTTTGTCTGTCTTACCGGATTACTCCCTGCCCGGCTTTATTCCTTGCCCAGCCCTGCGGCGGAGGTCTTTTCGCCGGTGACGGCGTTCAGCTGAGTCAGGTCGAAGATGCCGTTGATGTCGGCCTGCTTGGTGGTGCCGGCGTCGACGCCGTCCTGCAGCAACTTCTTGAAAGCGCCGGCCAGCGGGTCCACGCTGAACACGATGTTTTTCAGTGAACGGTCAATGACGTCCTGCGAGAGCGCCTTGCCGGCCACTTCCTTCAGGGCGGCGTTCACTTCCGTGGCCTTCTCTGCGGCCGGGGTGTCATTCAGCCACTTCACGGCTTCGACGTGGCCCTTGAGCAGGGCGTCCACGGTCTGCGGGTGCTCGGCGGCGAACTTCTTGTTCACGATCAGGATGGTGGTGGGGAACTCGCCCGGCTTGCCAGTCAGCGACCCGTCCCACAGGTCCTTCTCATCCACCAGCACCTTCGCCCCGGCCTGCAGCACCAGGCGGGAGGCCCACGGCTCGGGCAGCCACGCGCCGTCGAGCTTGCCGTTCTGGAACAGCTTCAGCGTCTGGGCGTTTTCGGTGGGGTTGATCGCAACGTCCCCGCCGCCGTCGGGATTGGTCTTGTAGCCCTGCTTGCCCAGCCAGGCGCGCAGCGCCACGTCCTGGGTGCCGCCCAGCTGCGGGGAAGCGAGAATCTTCCCCTTCAGGTCCACCGCCGTCTTGATCTCGGGCTTGACCACCAGTTGCGCGCCTCCGGAGGCTGCGCCGGCGATGATGCTGATGGATTCGCCCTTGCTCTTGACGAAGGAGTTGATGGCAGGGTTCGGGCCGATGTACGTGGCGTCGATCGCGCCGGCGTTCAGCGCCTCGATCGCGGCCGGGCCGGCGTTGAACACCTGGGTGCTGAGTTTGGTCTCGCCCAGCTCCTTGGCGATGAAGCCTTTCTGGACTCCCACCAGCGCGGTGGCATGGGTGATATTGCCGAAGTAGCCCAGCTTCAGCTCGGCGGCGGGACCGGTGGCGGAGGCCGCGCTGGCGGTGTCCGGGGCGGAGCTGTTGGCGGCCGTGGTGGCGACGGCGACGCCTGCTCCCAGGACGGCCAGGATGCCGGCCGCGATGCCGATTTTGAGTCCGCTGGGACGTTTGCGGCCGCTGGGCTGTCCCGCGGCGATCCGGGTGGAGCCCGGGTTCTGGTTGGGAGAAGAAGACATGGAATTTTCCTTTTGGAAGATTGAGCGGAGGGGATGGCGCTGAGCGTTGGAATGAGATTACGGAGGCCCCTCCGGCAGCCACAATGGCTGCCGACGCAGGGGTTCACCCTGCGTCGCACGCGGTCATCCCCGCGGTCTTATGCCTTCATCGGGAGTCGCGCAACGTCAAAAATCGCGGGTTAAAGATCCTCCGGGGCTGATTTCAGGGTCTCCAGGACGGCAGGCAAAAGATGCTGCTGCCGGCCCCAGACGGGATCGAGCAGTTCGATGTACCAGGAATCGGCCAGCAGGAGGGCGAGGGTTTCGTTGCTTTCGCGCGCCCAGTCCTGGATCTGCTCGGACTCGACAGGGTTTTCGCTGCTTCCCAGGACCGTGACCACTTCGCCGTCGTGCAGTGTGACCGGAACGGAAGCCTGGCTGACCTCGCCCGGGGCGTGGGCGATGGCAATGAGTTCCGTCTCTGCCGACAGCCGCAGCAAGCGACCGGCAGTCGCAGCTGAGCAGAAACCGGTGACGTACTCGCGCTGGGCATGGCCGGCGTCGGGGCCGTGGCCCGGCTGGGATTCCTTCGTGAACAGGCCGTTGCGGTTGAGCTCGGCCAGCTGGCCGGCAATGGGCAGGGTCTCGTCATCGAAGCGCGGCGCGAGGGTTCCAGGCTGGTATTCGCTGGTGCCCTCGAGCCAGCGCGCGGTAAGCTCGCCGGCGGCGGGGAGGGTGGCCGCCTGCCGCCAGACTTCGCGGTCCGCCAGGAGCCGGCCGTAACTGTCACGTTCGGTGGTGAATTGATCGCTCATACTCGATGCTAGGCGCGGCGGTGCGGTCCGGGGCAGGATGAATGACGCCGTCGAAAGCATTATTAATGACGGTTACGCCGCGTATCTTACGGTTTCCCCGTGCTTTGACCGCCCTTTTCCGCTGACGGATAGTTGCAGCCACAACCGCTACTTCCATTCAATACTTCCAGGGGGCAAACAATGGTCCGTCAGTCTCTCAAGTCCCGCACGCGTGCACTCAAGCCGGGAGTGGCCCTGGCCTTCACCGCCACCAGCCTGCTGGCACTCTCCGCGTGCTCCGATCCCGGGGCTGCAGCGTCGGGGAGCGCGCCGGCCGGCGCCAGCACCTCCACGTCCAAAGCCACGTCAACGGCCAAGGCCTTCAACCTGACGCCCGAGCAGGACCGTTTTCCCGTCACCGCGGACGAGAAAGCCGCGGCGCTGGTTCCGGAAGCCATTAAGAAGGACGGGAAGCTGACCGTGGCCGTGAGCCCGTTCGCCCCGCCGCTGGCGGTTTACGCTACCGATAACAAGACGCCGGTGGGCAACGAGGTGGACATCGCCGTCGCCCTGGCCCAGACGCTGGGGCTGGAGGCCGAAATCGTTCCGACCGCCTGGGCCGACTGGCCCCTCGGCGTCGAATCAGGCAAGTACGAGGCCGTCCTCTCCAACGTCACCGTGACGCAGGAGCGTAAGCTCAAGTTCGACTTCGCCAGCTACCGGGACGACAAGCTCGGCTTCTACGCGAAGAGCGACAGCGACATCAGCAAGGTCGAGTCCGCCCCCGACGTCGCCGGCAAGCGGATCATTGTCGGCTCGGGCACCAACCAGGAGTCCATCCTGCTGCGCTGGGACGCGGAGAACAAGGCCAAGGGGCTGAAGCCGGTCGAGTTCCAGTACTACGACGACGACTCCGCCTCCAACCTGGCGCTGCAGTCCGGCCGCGCTGACCTGGCGTTTGGGCCGAACGCCACGGCCGCCTACAAGGCCGCCACGGACGAGAAGACCAAGCTGGTGGGCCTGGTCGACGGCGGCTGGCCGCTGAAGGCGAGCATCGCCGCCACCACCAAGAAGGGCAACGGCTTTGCCGCGGCCGCCCAGGCCGGCCTGAACCACCTGATCGAGGACGGCACCTACGGCAAGATCCTGGACCGCTGGGGCCTGTCATCGGAAGCCGTGGCCAAGTCGGAGCTGAACCCGGCCGGCCTGCCCAAGAGCTAGGTCCCTCCATCGATTGCTCCGTAACTGCCCTTATCAGCCCCCCAAAACGGCAGTTGCGGAGCAACCGATCGGTTTTTTCGGTGGCTAGCTGCCAGAAACCACTTTCAGCGCGGAGTTCCACTGGAACTCCGGCAGTTGGTCGTTGGCCGAGAGCAGGATGTGCAGGAAGCCGACCTGCTCGAGCTGCCGGGCGCGCCGCTGTGGCCCGACGACGATCGGCCGGAGGCCGCCTGCTTCCACGAACGCTGCGACGGCCCGGACCGCGTCCTCGTCGTCGCCGGCGATGAGGACGTCCAGCTGCTGGCCGGCGACGTCACCGGCGGCCAGCGTCCCAGCGAAGGTGGTGTTGAAGGCCTTCACCACCTTGGCGCCGGTGGTTTTCTGGAGCTCTTCGGCGGCGGAGCTGCCCTCGGGAACGCTGAGGCCTTCGAATGTGGACATGTCCACCGGGTTCGTGATGTCCACGTAGACCTTGCCGTCCAGTGAGCTGCCGTACCTGGCCACGACCTCCTTGGCCGGATCGAAGTACACGGCGGGGATCACGATGTGGCCGCTGACGTCGTCGCCCACCACGCCCGTGGTGACTGAGCCGCCTAGTTCCGCCGCGAGGCTGTCCGCCTTGGCTTTATCGTCGTGCGCGAGCAGCTGGACGGTGTTGCCGCCCGCGATCGCACGGGTTGCCAGTCCGCGGGCCATGTTGCCGGTTCCGATGATGGTGATGTCAGTCATTGTGTTCTTCTTCCTCTGATGGGCGAGACACTTACTGCGGGTCCTCCACAGCTCATCCCAGTGTGCTTCCGCGAATTTGAAGCGTCAACCAAAATCCGGTCCGTGCACGTCTCCGTTGCTCCGGAAGCCGCATTGTTGAAAGGATGATCGGCATGAGCAACCTGGAAACCTTCCCCGAGGAGATCGTCTGCACGGAGGGCGGCCACGCGGAAGCGATCGAGGTCCTGGCCCCCCGGGACGTTCCCCTGGGCGGGCCGCGGGCCATGCCCGTCCGCCGGACCCTGCCCCAGAAGCAGCGCAGCCTCATCGGCGCCTGGTGCTTCCTGGACCACTACGGCCCGGACCTCGTCCCGGAGTCGGGCGGCATGAAAGTCCCGCGCCACCCGCACACGGGCCTGGCGACTGTGAGCTGGCTGTTCAGCGGCAACGTGGACCACCGCGACTCGGCCGGCTACGCGGCGACCGTCCGCCCCGGGGAAGTCAACCTCATGATTGCCGGACGCGGGATCTCGCACCAGGAGTTCTCCACCCCGGACACCCGGATCCTGCACGGCGCCCAGCTTTGGTACGCCCTGCCCGAGGAAACCAGGCACATGGCCCCGACGTTCGAGCACTACGCCCCGGAACCGGTGCAGGGGGACGGCAGCGAGTTGCGTGTTTTCCTCGGCTCGCTCGCCGGCTCCTCCTCGCCCGTGGCCACCTACACCCCGCCGCTGCTGGGTGCCGAGGCGGTGCTTCACGCCGGAGCCCGGCTGGAACTGGACCTGGACCCGTCCTTTGAACACGGCATCCTGCTCGACACCGGCGACGTTTCCGTCGACGGGACTGCGTTGGCGGTGGACCACCTGCACTACCTGCGGCCGGGCCGGACCGGGATTGTGCTGGAGGCCGGGCAGGCGCCGGCGCGGTTGCTGATCCTCGGCGGAGAGCCGCTCGGTGAGCAGATCGTGATGTGGTGGAATTTCGTGGGGCGCACCCACGAGGAGGTGGTTGACTACCGCGCCGCCTGGCAGGCAGAGATCGGCGCCGAACCTGCCGATCCTCCCGCGGGCAGCACGTACCCGGACGGCACGCCCTTCCCCCGCTTTGGGCCTTTTCCGGAAGGCTATCCCGCCCCGCTGCCTGCCCCGGCGTTGCCCAACGCCCGGCTTCGGCCCCGCGGCTGACAGATCACCGACCCAGGAGGACCCTTGGAACTGCAATCAACATTCACCGTCCGGAGCGCCCCGGAGCGCCGCCGCTACGAGCTGCTCGACGGCGACACCGTCATCGGGAAGGCGCACTACCTGCCGCATGACGGGGGACAGGGGCCGGAGCGGATTTTCTACCACACGACCGTCAGCGAGGACTACGCCGGGCAGGGCCTGGCTGCGCGCCTGGTCCAGGACGCGCTGGACGAAACCCTGGATGCCGGGATCGCCGTCGTGCCTGTCTGCCCGTACGTCAAGCTCTGGCTGCGCAAGCACCCGGACTACCAGGAGCGCGCATCCGCAGTCCGCCCCGAGCACCTGGCCGCGCTCGAGAGCGCGCGCCGGTAGGGGTAAGCGAGCCCGGCTAAGCCGGCCCTGACTTCCCTGCCCCGGCGAGCCCGGTGCTGCCCCGGACGATCAGGTCGCACGGGAAGTTCACCCGGCGCGGCGGCTCCCCGGGGGCATGGATGCGCTCCAGCAGCATCTTCGCGCCTGCGCGGGCCATGTCGCGGCTGGGCTGGCGCACGGTGGTGAGGCTGAAGGAATCCCACGCCGCCATATCGACGTCGTCGTAGCCGATCACCCAGCAGTCCTGCGCCGGGATGCGGTTGGCCCGCAGGGCATCCAGCGCACCGAAGGCCATCAGGTCGTTGGCGCAGAAGACGGCCTGGGGCCGGTCGGCGCGGGCAAGCAGCCGGTTCATGACCTGTGCGCTGACGTCGTGGGAGAACCCGCCGTGGAAGCGGAAGTGTTCCGGCACGCCGTGGCCCCGCCCGGCCATCCGGTCCAGGAAGCCCCGGGCGCGCTCACGGGAGGTGCTCGCGTTTTCAGCACCGCCGATGAAGGCCACCCGGGTCCTGCCGTTGTTCAGGAGGTAGTCGGCGACGGCGGCGCCCCCTTCAGTGTTGCTGCTGGTGACCTGGTCGCAGTCCAGGCCTTCCACCACGCGGTTGATGAGGACGATCGGGCTCTTCTTCTCAATGGCCGCCTGCAGTTCGACGGAATCCTCCGTGGCCGTCGTGAAGATGACGCCGTCGACGGCGTGTTCCCGGATGGCCTTCAGTGCATCGTGGTGGCTGCCGCCTCCGGCGTTCCAGATGACGACGCGGAAGCCTGCGGCGTCCAGCTCGCGGCTGAGTTCATCGAGGACTTCGGGGTAAAACGGGTTGGTCAGGTCGGCGACCACCACGCCGATGGTGTTGGTCCGCCTGGTTTTCATGGCCTGCGCCCCGGCGTGGGGCACGTAGCCCAGCGTTTCCATGGCCGCCTGGACACGGGCGCGCGTCGCGGGGGACAGCTTCGCGGGGGAGGACATCACCCGGGACACTGTGGCCTGTGAAACGCCCGCGAGTTCTGCGACATCACGGCTGGTGACCATCGGGGTGTCCTCCTTTTCCGCTGCCGTCCGCGCCGGCGTCCTGCGGATGTGTCATTTTCGTCGTTTCAGAGTAGCCAATCCCTGAAGCTGGCACCGCCGGTGACCTGCGCATGACAGGTCACCGGCGGTGGCGCCGGCTCTGCTTATCGGCCGGTGGTGGGATCGTGCTCGGCGCTCAGGCCGCGCCGCAGCCGGACCCGGGGTGCCGTCTCGGGAGACCAGAGGGCACCCACAATGGTGATGACCGACGTCGCGATCATGTACAGCGCGACGAGCCAGAACCGGTCAAACTCCGGGCCGATCAGGGCGGTGGCGATCAGCGGTGCGAAGCCGCCAGCGAAGACCGCGGCCACCTGCGGCCCGACGGACGCGCCCGAGTAGCGCAGCTTGGGCTCGAACAGCTCGGTGAAGTATGCCGGTTCCACTGAGTAGCAGAGGTCGCGTCCGACGTTGCAGGTCAAGACCAGGACCAGCAGGACCATGAAGAAGTCGCCGGTCTGGACACCCCAGAAGAACGGGAAGGCCATCAGGAGCATGGTCGCCGCGCCTGCGATCACCGTGTAGCGGCGGCCCCAGCGGTCGGAGACCCAGCCCCAGAACGGAATGGAGAAGATGCCCAGGCCGGCCATGATCATGGTTGCCAGCAGGATGCTGTTCTTTTCCAGCAGGATCGCCGGTCCGTAGGCCAGCAGGAAGGTGGTGTAGATGTAGTAGTTTGCGTTCTCCGCGAAGCGCATCATGATGACCTTCAGGATGGTCAGCGGCCGGGTCTTGATGACCTTGACCACGGGCATCTTCTCGATTTCGCCCTTGCGCTTGATCTCCTCGAAGGCGGGGGACTCGTCCACGTTGCGGCGGATGTAGAAGGACAGCACCACCAGCAGGATGGAAACCAGGAACGGGATGCGCCAGCCCCAGGCCATGAACTGCTCGGGCGAGATGAGGCCGCCCATGATGAAGAACGCGCCGTTGGCCAGCAGGGTGCCGGCCGGAACGCCGATCTGCGGCCACGAGCCGAAGAACCCGCGGCGCTTCGCCGGGGCGTATTCGGTGGCCATGAGGGCAGCCCCGCCCCATTCGCCGCCGACGCCGATGCCCTGGATGATCCGCAGCAGGACCAGCAGGATGGGTGCCGCGACGCCGATCGTGGCGAAGTTGGGCAGACAGCCGATCAGGAAGGTGCCGGCGCCCATCAGGCCGAGGGTGGCCATGAGCATCTTCTTGCGGCCCAGGCGGTCGCCGAAGTGGGCGAAGATCAGGCCGCCGACCGGGCGGGCGGCAAAGCCGATCGCGTAGGTGCTGAAGGACAGCAGGATGCCGGCGAACGGGCTCACCTGCGGGAAGAACTGGGTGTTGAGGATGATGGCGGCGGCAACGCCGTAGACGTAAAAGTCGTACCACTCGATGCAGCTGCCGAGCACTGAGGAGACCAGTGCCTTGCGGCGCATCTTCGGATCGATGGCCGGCGGTGCTGCCGTTGTCACGGGGGCGCTCATGTAGAGACTCCTTTGTCTTCGTCCGGACAGTGAGCCCAGCCACACCGGCTGGCTCGTGACTAGCAGTGTATACGTATGCAAAAACCAGATTCAACCCCTTGTGCCAAAAAATGTATACGTATACACTCGATGATCATCCGGTCCTGAGGGACTGGCCGGGCGCTCCATAGGTCGCCCATCGACGAAGATGGAAAGGCAACCCTGATGACCGTTACAACAGCACTTAGCACCGCCGTCGACTCCACCCTGCTGAAGGAGCCCGAGCGCAACAGCGTGGCCCGTGGCAGCACTCCCGAGGTGCGCGCCACCGTGGAAGCTGTCATTGCGGACATCCGCGAGCGGGGGGACGAAGCCGTGCGCGAATACTCCGCAAAGTTCGACAAGCACGCCCCCGAATCCTTCCTGCTCAGCCAGGAGCAGCTCGATGAGATCATGGCCCGGGTGCCGGAGCAGGTCATCGAGGACATCAAGTTCGTCCAGCAGCAGGTCCGCGTGATGGCGCAGAAGCAGCTGGAGTCGCTGTCCGACTTTGAAATCGAGACCCTCCCCGGCGTTTTCCTCGGCCAGAAGAACGTTCCGATCCAGGCCGCCGGCGCCTACATCCCGGGCGGCAAGTACCCGCTCCTCGCCAGCGCCCACATGACCATCGTCACCGCCAAGGTTGCCGGCGTCGAACGGGTCGCAGCCTGCACCCCGCTGATCCAGGGCGAGGTTCCGGACGCCACGGTGGCGGCCATGTACCTGGCCGGCGCCGACGAGATCTACCTGCTCGGCGGCATCCAGGCCGTGGCCGCCCTGGCCATCGGCACCGAAACCATCAAGCCGGTCAACATGCTGGCCGGCCCGGGCAACGCCTTCGTCGCCGAGGCCAAGCGCCAGCTCTTCGGCGAGGTCGGCATCGACCTCTTCGCCGGTCCCACGGAGGTCCTGATCGTGGCGGATGAACACGCTGACCCGTTCATCGTCGCCGTCGACCTGCTGTCCCAGGCCGAGCACGGCCCCGACTCCCCGGCCGTCCTGATCACCACCAGCGAAGAGCTGGGCCGCAAGGTCATGGAGCACATCGACACCATTCTCGTGGACATGCCCACCCGCGACTACGCCGCCGCGGCCTGGCGCGACTGGGGCGCCGTCCACGTGGTGGGGACCCTCGATGACGCGTACGCCCTGGCTGATGAATACGCCTACGAGCACGTCCAGATCCTGACGCAGAACCCCCGCGAGGCGCTGGAGAAGATGCACGATTACGGCGCCCTGTTCCTCGGCGAGGGAACCTGCGTGTCCTACGGCGACAAGGTGATCGGCACCAACCACGTGCTGCCCACGCGCGGCGCGGCCCGCTACACCGGCGGCCTCTGGGTGGGCAAGTACCTGCGCACCGTCACCTACCAGGAAGTGACCAACACAGAATCCAGCGCCTTCTTCGGCGAACTCTGCGGCCGCGCGTCCAGGGTGGAGCGGTTTGAGGGCCACGCCCGGTCCGGCGATGTCCGCGCCGCGAAGTACCGCGGCACGTCCCTGCCCTGGTCGGACCACACCTTCGACAGCTAACGGGGACCGCAAATGCCGGAAGCGCCGAATTTCCGACTGGACGGCAAGAAAGCCCTGGTCACGGGGGCGGGCCGCGGGCTCGGCAAGGCCATTGCTGATGGCCTTGCCGGGTGCGGCGCCACCGTCTACGGAACCAGCCGCGACGCCGAAACCGCCAAACAGATCAGTGAACGGTACGGGACTCCGCCGCTGGCCGTGGACCTCACCGATACCAGCAACGTCGAAGGCTTCGTCGAATCGCTCCAGCAGGCCAGCGGCGGCATTGACCTGCTGGTCAACAACGCCGGGGTCAACGTGCCCAAGCCGGCCCTGGAGCTGACGGAGGATGACTGGGACACCGTCTTTGATACCAACCTCAAGGGCACCTTCTTCCTGACCACGGCACTGGCGCGGCGCTGGATGGATGCCGGCACCCGCGGGGCCATCGTCAACATCGCCTCCCAGGCGGGGATCGTCGGGATCGAGGAGCGCGCGGCCTACGGCACCAGCAAGGCCGGGATGATCCACCTGACCAAGATCCTGGCCCTGGAGTGGGCCGCCGCCGGAATCCGGGTCAACGCCGTCGCCCCGACGTTCGTGCGGACGGAACTGACGGCATCGACCCTCAGCCGGCCAGACTGGGCCAGCGAACTGCTCTCCCGGATCCCGGCGGGCCGATTCGGGGAACCCGAAGACATCGCCGGCGGCGTGGCGTTCCTGCTCAGCGACGCGGCGTCGCTCATCACCGGTCACACGCTGACCGTCGACGGCGGCTACACCATCCGCTGACCCTCCCGTTTGGCGTCTTGAAGAGGAGCAACATGCAAACCATACAGAGCATCGCGGCCACCGCAGTGGTCGGTGCCGGCTACATGGGCGGCGGCATAGCCCAGGTCCTGGCACTGCACGGCTACGGGGTGGCGCTGGGGGATGTCGACGGCGAAATCGCCGAACGCTCCCGCGTTCGCCTTGTAAACCAGGCGCGGGACTTCGAGGCCCGGGGGCTGCTGCCTGCCGGTGCCGCCGACACGATCGCGGGCAACCTCACCGCTGCCGCGAGCATCGAGGAGGCCGTTTCGACGGCGGACTACGTCGCCGAGGCGGTCCCGGAGGACCGGGTCATCAAGGCGGACATCCTGGGCCGCATCTCCGCGGCAGCGCCCGCCGGGGCGGTCATCGCATCAAACACGTCCGCCATTCCGATCGGGGAACTGGCAGCGGCGGTCAGCAACCCGGAACGCTTCCTCGGCGTCCACTGGATGAACCCTGCGCCCTTCATTCCCGGGGTGGAGCTGATCCCCGGGCCGCAGACGGCGCCCGGCGTGATGGACCTTGCCGAAGAGCTCATCCGGTCCCTTGGCAAGACTCCGGCCCGGGTGGCCGACACTCCGGGATTCGTGGCCAACCGCCTGCAGTTCGCGCTGTACAAGGAAGCGGCCCGGATCGTGGAAGAGGGAGTCGCCGCCCCGTCACAGATCGATGCGGTGGTCAGCAGCACCTTCGGGTTCCGGCTGGCGCTCTTCGGGCCCTTCGCTATCGGCGACATGGCCGGGCTGGACGTCTACGAGTCCTCGTACCGGACCTTGGAGAAGGCTTACGGCGAGCGGTTTTCCCCGCCCGCCGCGCTGACATCAACGGTCGAGGAAGGCAACCTCGGGCTGAAAACCGGCCGAGGGTTCCTGGACATCGACCCCGCCAGCCGGGATGACCTCGTCGCTTACCGGGACAGCGCCTACGCCCGGCTTTCGCAGCTGCGGGCCGAGCTGGGGCAGGCGCCGGGGCTGTAACAGCGCTACGGCAGCCGGCCTGGCCGCAGCACGCTCGGAACGCCCGCCTGCCCGGGCTGGAGCGGCACGGGACTGACCAGCACCGCAGGCCCGCGGTGCAGCACGCCGTCGGAAAGCGCATGGCAGCGCATGCCGCCGCGCCCGCGCATCGCGGCATGCGCGCCGGGCGCGAGCATCCTGTCCATCCAGGCGCAGGGGTGGGCGGGGCGTCCGCCCCTGAACCGCACCACATTGCCCTGTGACTCCAATGTGAAGTCCTGGCCCAGGAGCGGGGCCAGGTGGGCGCCCCGGAGGATCACGTTGCGCCGGGTCAGCAGGGGATCGAAGGGACCGGCGTCGAGTTCTTCGGCGATGGCCTCGAGCGCTTCCACCGCGAAGAGCGTGACGGCGGCGTCCATGTGCGCTGCCTTGCCGAAGAACCTGTCCCCGACGATGCCCTTGCCGGCCACCACCTCGACCTGCTCGGCGTCCGTCGTCGGCACGTCAGCGGCGCCGTCCCGCGCACGGCCGAAATACGCATGGCCAGGCGACACGAGCAGATGCAGGACCTCAACGTCGTATCTGTAGGTTTCGGTCATGCAACAACGCTATACCCGCGGTTTCAGGCCGGCCTTTTGAGGAGGGTGCTGGCTTCCTGGCGGGTGGTGCCGGAGTCCTGGATGCCGTCTGCGATGTGGGCGAGTTCGGCGGGGATGTCGCGGCCTTTTTTGCGCATGGCGGTGGCCCAGAGCCGGCCGGCGCGGTAGGAGGAGCGGACCAGGGGCCCGGACATGACGCCGAGGAAGCCAATCTCTTCGGCTTCGTGCTGCAGGTCGACGAATTCCTGGGGTTTGACCCAGCGGTCCACGGGCAGGTGCCGTTCGGAGGGGCGGAGGTACTGGGTGATGGTGATCAGGTCGCAGCCCGCGGCGTGCAGGTCGCGGAGCGCTTCGGAGATTTCCTCGCGGGTTTCGCCCATGCCCAGGATGAGGTTGGACTTGGTGACCATGCCCAGGTTCCGGCCCTGGGTGATGACGTCCAGGGAGCGTTCGTAGCGGAATGCGGGGCGGATGCGCTTGAAGATCCGGGGCACGGTTTCGACGTTGTGCGCGAAGACCTCGGGGGCGGAGTCGCAGATCGCTTTGATGTGGTCGGGGTTGCCGGAGAAGTCCGGGATGAGGAGTTCGACGCCGGTGCCGGGGCTGAGTTCGTGGATCTTGCGGACGGTTTCGGCGTAGAGCCAGACGCCTTCGTCTTCGAGGTCGTCGCGGGCGACGCCGGTGACGGTGGCGTAGCGCAGCTGCATGGACTGCACGGAGCGGGCGACCTTGGTGGGTTCGAACCGGTCCACGGGGGAGGGTTTGCCGGTGTCGATCTGGCAGAAGTCGCAGCGGCGGGTGCATTCGGAGCCGCCGATGAGGAAGGTGGCTTCCTTGTCTTCCCAGCATTCGAAGATGTTGGGGCAGCCGGCCTCTTCGCAGACGGTGTGCAGGCCTTCCTTTTTGACCAGGTTTTTCAGGCCGACGAATTCCGGGCCCATCTGGACCTTGGCCTTGATCCAGTCCGGTTTGCGTTCCACCGGGGTGGCCGCGTTGCGCTGCTCGATCCGCAGCATTTTCCGGCCTTCTGGTGCCAGTGTCATGGTTCTCTTTCCGTAGTCCTAAATCAGCAGGAGTGCAAAATCAGCAGGCCACGACGTTGACGGCGAGGCCGCCCATCGCCGTTTCCTTGTATTTGGAGGACATGTCCTTGCCGGTTTCGCGCATGGTCACGATGACCTCGTCCAGCGAGACCCGGTGCGAACCGTCGCCCCAGAGCGCCATCTTGGCGGCGTTGATCGCCTTGGCGGCGGCGATCGCGTTCCGTTCGATGCACGGGACCTGCACCAGCCCGCCGATCGGGTCACAGGTCAGGCCCAGGTTGTGCTCCATCGCGATCTCGGCCGCGTTCTCCACCTGCGCCGGGGACCCGCCCATCACCTCGGCCAGGCCGGCGGCGGCCATCGACGACGCCGATCCCACCTCGCCCTGGCAGCCCACCTCCGCACCCGAGATCGACGCCTGCTCCTTGTACAGCACCCCGACGGCGCCGGCGGCGAGCAGGAACCGGACCACCACGTCGTCGCGGTCCTCCTGGGTCGCGTTCTCCATCCCGGGCGCGAAGTGCAGCGCGTAATAGAGGACGGCGGGGATGATCCCAGCCGCCCCGTTCGTCGGGGCGGTCACCACCCGCCCGCCGGAGGCGTTCTCCTCGTTCACGGCCAGGGCGATGAGGTTCACCCATTCCTGCCAGTACTTCGGGTCCCGGTAGTCCCCTCCGTGGTCACGGCCTTCCTTCAGCAGCCGTTCATGCCAGTCGGGGGCACGGCGGCGGACCTTCAGCCCGCCGGGCAGCAGCCCCTCCCGCTTCAGGCTGGCCTGCACGCAGCCCTCCATCACCGAATAAATGTGCAGCAGCCCCTCCCGGATCTGCTCCTCGGACCGGGACGCGCACTCATTGACCAGCATGATGTCGGCAATCGACAGGCCCTGGGCACGGCAGTGCCCCAGCAGTTCCGCCGCGGTCCGGAACGGCAGCGGCAGGTCCTTCTTCGACTCGTCCAGCTCCTGCTGCGCGGCCTCTTCCTCGCCCTCGCGGACAATGAACCCGCCCCCGACCGAGAAGAACGTCGCCTTCTGCAGCTCCGCCCCGTCCACATCAAAGACCGTGAACGTCATCCCGTTCGTGTGCCGCGGCAGCACCGTCAGCGGCCGCAGCACCATGTCCTCCACGCCATAGGGCAACGGAACCGACCCCGCCAGGTTCAGGATTCCCGTCTCCGCGATGGACGCCAGCCGCTCCTCCACCTCATCCGGCAGGATCAGCTCCGGGTGGTACCCCTCCAGGCCGAGCAGAACCGCCGTCATGGTCCCATGCCCGTGCCCCGTCGCCGCCAGCGACCCGTACAGATCCACCCGCAGCGACGCCACGTCCGCCAACGTCCCCGAGGCCTTCAGCTCCTCCGCGAACACGGCGGCAGCCCGCATCGGCCCGACCGTGTGGGAACTCGAAGGGCCAATTCCAATGGAAAAGAGGTCAAAGACGCCAACAGCCATGGTCGGTTCCTAACTGGAGAGTTGTGATCGGTTCGGGCTGGGGAGGTTAAGGGGAGTGAGGCCGGGGCTAGAGTTCGCCGCCGTTGGCTGCTGCGTATTCCTCGGCCGACATCAGCGGGCCCTCGTCGGTGACGGCCACCTTGAACAGCCAGCCGGCGCCGTACGGGTCGCTGTTGATGAGGGCCGGGTCCGCGACGACACCGTCGTTGATCTCCGTGACCTCGCCCGTGACCGGGGCGTACAGGTCCGAGACGGACTTGGTGGATTCCACCTCACCGCAGGTTTCGCCTGCCGTGACGGTGGCACCCACCTCGGGCAGGTCCACGTACACGATATCGCCCAGGGCGTCGGCGGCCACGGCGGAGATCCCGATCCCCACAGGCCCGGATCCGTCGACGGCGACCCATTCGTGCTCGGCGGAGTACTTCAGTTCGGCAACAACCTTGCTCATATCAATTCCTTTGTATCTAGAAGTTCGTGGATGGTTACTTTTGGCGCTTGTAGAACGGCAGTGCGACGACTTCGAAGCGCTCGGGCTTCCCGCGGAGGTCGACATCCACCAGCGTGCCCACCTCGGCATGTTCGACGTCGACATAGGCCATGGCGACCGGGTAGCCAAGGGTGGGGGAGGGCTGGCCAGAGGTGACCTCACCGATCAGCGTGCCGTCCTTGAGCACCGGGTAGTGGCCGCGGGCCGCGCGACGGCCGGTACCCTTGAGGCCCACGAGCTTCTGGCCGATGGTGGAACCGACGCCGGCTGCCTTGAGTGCGGCCAGCGCCTCCTTGCCGACGAAGTCGCTTTCCTTGGCCAGCGAAACCACCGGACCGAGTCCTGCCGCATAGGCGTTCACGCGGCGCGAGAGCTCGTTGCCGTACAGCGGCATGCCGGCTTCCAGGCGCAGCGAGTCGCGGGCGGCGAGGCCGGCGGGGACCAGCCCGTGCCCTTCGCCGGCCTCAAGCAGCGATTCCCACAGCCGGGGTGCCTCGGCGTTGGGCACGTAGATCTCGAAGCCGTCCTCGCCGGTGTAGCCGGTGCGGGCCAGCAGGAGGTCCCGCGCAGTTCCGCCGACGGCGATCTGCACCTCGACTGCCGCGTAGTACTTCAGGTCCGTCACCAGGGAATGCTGTTCGGCCGGGACCAGCTGCAGGAGGATGGCCTCCGCGTTGGGCCCCTGCACCGCGATCAGCGAAATCTCCGAGGAGGCGTCCTCGACCGTGACGTTGAAGTCCGCGGCGCGCTCGGCGAGTGCTGCGGCCACCTTGGTGGCATTGCCCGCATTGGGGACCACGAGGTACTTGTCCTCGCCTTCTGTCGGAGACGGTCGGCGGTAGGAGATCAGGTCGTCGATGATGCCGCCGTCGGCGTCGCAGATCAGGGAGTACTTGGCCTTGCCGACCGCGATGGCGGACAGCTTGCCGGCCAGGGCGTAGTCCAGGAAGGCGGCGGCGTCCGGGCCGGTGACCCAGACTTCGCCCATGTGGGAGAGGTCGAACAGGCCGGCGGCGTTGCGGACGGCGTGGTGCTCGGCGAGTTCCGATTCGTACTTCAGCGGCATCTGCCAGCCGCCGAAGTCGGTGAAGGATGCGCCGGCTTTCTTGTGCTGGTCGTAGAGGGCGGTGTAGTTCTCGGTCATGGGAAGTCCTTAGTTTTCAAACTCGGAAAGGGGCGGGCAGGAGCAGACCAGGTTGCGGTCACCGGCGGCGCCGTCGATGCGGCCCACGGGCGGGAAGTACTTGTCCTGCCGGAGCGAAGGCACCGGGAAGGCGGCCTGCTCGCGCGGGTAGGAACGGTTCCAGCCGGAACTGACGACGGCGGCTGCCGTGTGGGGTGCGTTGCGCAGCGGCGAGTTTTCCAGGGTGAAGTCGCCGTTGGCGACCTGCTGGATTTCGGCGTGGATGGTGATCATCGCGTCGATGAACCGGTCGATCTCGGCCAGGTCCTCGGACTCGGTGGGTTCCACCATCAGGGTGCCGGCCACCGGGAACGCCAGCGTGGGCGCGTGGAAGCCGAAGTCGATCAGGCGCTTGGCCACGTCCTCGGCGGTCACGCCGGTCTTGGCCGTCAGGCCGCGCAGGTCCAGGATGCACTCGTGCGCCACGAGCCCGCTGTCGCCGGTGTAGAGCACCGGGAAGAACTCATCCAGACGGGAAGCGACATAGTTCGCCGCGAGCAGGGCAGACTTGGTGGCCTCGGTCAGGCCCTGGCCGCCCATGAGCTTCACGTAGGCCCAGGAGATGGGCAGGACGCCCGCAGAGCCGAACCGCGACGCGCTGATGGCAACGCCATGCCGGTCCACTCCACCCTCGGACGAAGCGCTGTTGGCGTCGCCCGGCATGAACGGTGCCAGGTGTGCCTTGGCTGCGACGGGTCCGACGCCGGGTCCGCCGCCGCCGTGCGGGATGCAGAAGGTCTTGTGCAGGTTCAGGTGCGAGACGTCGCCGCCGAACTTGCCGGGCTGGGCCAGGCCGACGAGGGCGTTGAGGTTGGCGCCGTCGACATAGACCTGTCCGCCGGCGGCGTGGACGGCGTCGCAGACCTCACGGACATCGCCGTCGTACACCCCGTGGGTGGAGGGGTAGGTGATCATGATCGCCGAGAGAACGTCCCGGTACTGCTCGATCTTGGTGTACAGGTCCGTGTGGTTGATCGTGCCGTCGGTGGCGGTGGCCACGACGACCACCTTCATGCCGGCCAGCACGGCCGAGGCGGCGTTGGTGCCGTGCGCGGAGGCGGGGATGAGGCAGATGTTGCGCTGTCCCTCGCCGCGGGAGAGGTGGTAGCCGCGGATCGCCAGCAGGCCGGCGAGTTCGCCCTGGGACCCGGCGTTGGGCTGGATGGACACCTGGTCGTAGCCGGTGATTTCGGCGAGGTCGGCTTCCAGACCGCCGATGAGTTCGCGCCAGCCCTCGGTCTGGGAGTCCGGGGCGAACGGGTGGATCGAGGCGAATTCGGGCCAGGAGATGGCTTCCATCTCGGCGGTGGCGTTCAGCTTCATGGTGCAGGAGCCCAGCGGGATCATGGTGCGGTCCAGTGCCAGGTCGCGGTCGGAGAGCTTGCGGATGTAGCGCAGCAGCTGGGTTTCGGAGCGGTGCGTGTTGAACACCGGGTGCTGCAGGTAGTCCGAGGTGCGGAGCACGGACTCGGGCAGTTCGAACCCGGCTGCGTCCCCGACCGGACCGGCGCCAAAGGCGACGGCTACGGCGGAAAGTGTTTCCGCCGTCGTCGTCTCATCGATGGAGACGCCAACGGTGTCCTCATCGATGTGCCGGAGGTTGATGCCGCGGGCCTCGGCGGCGGTGATGACTTTGGCGGCCTTGCCCGGCACGCGGACGGTGAGGGTGTCGAAGAAGGTCTCGCTGGCCAGTTCGCGGCCGGCGGTCTTCAGGGCGGTGGCCAGGACACGGGCGTTGTGGTGCACGGTCTCGGCGATCGCCTTCAGGCCCTCCGGGCCGTGGTAAACGGCGTAGAAGGACGACACGATGGCCAGCAGGGCCTGCGCGGTGCAGATGTTGGAGGTGGCCTTCTCGCGGCGGATGTGCTGCTCCCGGGTCTGCAGCGCCAGCCGGTAGGCGGGGGCGCCGGCGTTGTCCTTGGAGACGCCGACGATGCGGCCGGGAAGCGTGCGCTCCATGCCGGCGCGGACGGCGATGTAGGCGGCGTGCGGGCCGCCGAAGAACAGCGGAACGCCGAAGCGCTGGGCGGTTCCGACGGCGATGTCGGCCCCCTGCTCACCCGGAGGCGTGATCAGGGTCAGCGCCAGCAGGTCCGCGGCCACGGTCACCAGCGCGCCGCGCTCCTTGGCAGCGGCAATCACGCCGGAATGGTCGAAGACCCGGCCCGAGACGCCGGGCTGCTGGAGCACGACGCCGTTGATCTCGCCGTCGGGCAGCCCTTGGGACAGGTCCGCGACCTCCACCTCGAAGCCGAGCGCCTCGGCGCGGCCCTTGACGATCGCGATGGTCTGCGGCAGGCAGTCCGCGTCCAGGACGGTCTTGCCGTCGTTCTTCTTGTTGGCGCGGCGCATCAGCAGCACGGCCTCGGCCACGGCGGTGGCTTCATCCAGCAGGGAAGCGTTGGCGATCGGCAGGCCGGTCAGGTCCTGGACCATGGTCTGGAAGTTCAGCAGCGCCTCGAGCCGGCCCTGGGAGATCTCCGGCTGGTACGGCGTGTACGCGGTGTACCAGGCGGGGGCCTCGAGGATGTTGCGGCGGATCACCGGAGGCGTCACGGTGTCGTAGTAGCCCTGCCCGATCATCTGCACGGCGGTCTTGTTCTTGGCCGCGAGCCGGCGGAGCTCGGCCAGGACCTCGACTTCGCTCAGGGCAGCGGTGAGGCGCAGCGCGTTTTCCTGGCGGATGGGTGCCGGAACGGCGGCGTCAACCAGGCCGTCGACGGTGTCGTAGCCGACGTGCTTGAGCATGGTGTCGATGTCGGCCTGGCGGCGGGCGCCGATATGCCGGTCGGCAAACGTTGACGGAAGGGATTGAATCGTCATGAGGAACTCCAGGTCTGGCCGGCCACGGGTGGCACGGCATGGGTTGGGTTCCTCCCCGCTCTGTATTGGACCTGAGAGATTCCGCGGACAGTCGTGTCCGCTTGCACCGTCGGTGAGCCAAACCAAAGTTTGGCTGCTTTCCAGAGTTGCCTCGCCGCGGCGGTACTGGGGCCTGAGAGATTCCTGGGGAGGATTTGCTCCTACGGCGCCTGCCCGATGGATGACTGGGAGGACTCTCCCGCCACGGTTCGAAAGGCTATGAAGATGTGGGTGATTCGGCTCACACAGTACAGCACTCGGCGCCGAATGCCAAAACGGGGCCGGGCCAAACCGCTGCGGCGCTGCCCATGAAGGGCCCGGGGAGCCGGGTTTGACAATTCTTCGTGACCGAGACCACACTGAACCGGTGGCCAGCGGGACTGGGCTGACCGGCAGGCGCCGGACAGGCCGGGCGCCGTCGGCACGCCGAATTCATAACTGAAAACGCTTACGATCTGCGGCGGGAGAGCCCTGCCGGTACATCAGCGGGCGCCGTAGGAGCAAACCCTCCCCAGGAAACTCTCAGGCCCACGTACCGCCGCGGCGAGGCAACTCTGAAAAGCAGCCCGGCGTGCCCGGGCTCACCGAAGGTGCAAAGCGGTCATCCATGTCCGCGGAATCTCTCAGGTCCAGTACAGAGCGGGGAGGAACCCTGTCAGTGTGGCCATTTGGTGCCACTTGAACAATGGAGTTCCTTATGACGATTCACCCTTCTGCGTCCCCGGCCGGGGAGGCTCCGCGACTGGAACGGCAGCTGAGCAACCGCCACATCCAGCTGATCGCCATCGGCGGCGCCATCGGCACCGGCCTGTTCATGGGTTCGGGCAAAACAATCTCCGCGGCCGGGCCGTCGGTGATCTTCGTGTACATGATCATCGGCTTCATGCTGTTCTTCGTCATGCGGGCCATGGGCGAACTGCTGCTGAGCAACCTCAACTACAAGTCCTTCAGCGATTTCGCCGCCGACCTGCTGGGCCCCTGGGCCGGCTTTTTCACCGGCTGGACCTACTGGTTCTGCTGGGTGATCACCGGCATCGCGGACGTCATAGCGATCGCCGGGTACTCCCGCGAGCTCTGGCCGGGACTGCCGCTCTGGATCCCGGGCCTGGCCACCGTGGCCATCCTGCTCCTGCTGAACCTGACCACCGTCAAGGCCTTCGGCGAAACGGAATTCTGGTTCGCCCTCATCAAAATCATCGCCATCGCCGCCCTGATCATCGTAGGCATGTTCATGATCTTCATCGGCTTCCAGAGCGACTCCGGGCAGGCCAGCTTCACCAACCTGTGGAGCCACGGCGGCTTCTTCCCCAATGAATTCATGGGCTTCGTGGCCGGTTTCCAGATCGCCGTGTTCGCCTTCGTGGGCATCGAACTGGTGGGCACCACGGCCGCCGAAGCCAAGAACCCGGAGCGGAACCTGCCCAAGGCCATCAACTCCATTCCGGTGCGCGTGCTGCTCTTCTACGTGGGCGCCCTCATCATCCTGATGTCCGTCACGCCCTGGACCCAGTTCGCCGCCGGCCACAGCCCCTTCATTGCCATGTTCTCGCTGGCCGGCCTCGGAGCCGCCGCCACGGTGGTCAACCTCGTCGTGCTGACCTCGGCGATGTCCTCGGCCAACTCCGGCATCTACTCCACCTCGCGCATGGTCTATGGCCTCGCGGAGGAAGGTGACGCGCCGGCCGTCTTCCGCAGCCTGTCCCGCCGCAAGGTACCCAACAACGCCCTGTTCCTGTCCTGCGTGCTGCTGCTCTCCGGTGTGGTGCTCATGTACGCCGGCCAGGACGTCGGCAAGGCGTTCGACATGGTTACCACCGTCTCCGCCGTCTGCTTCGTCTTCGTCTGGTCGATCATCCTCGCCAGCTACATCGCCTTCCGCCGCCGGCGCCCGCACCTGCACAGCGCCTCCAAGTTCAAGATGCCCGGCGGCATTCCCATGGTGTGGGCGGTCTTCGCGTTCTTCGGCTTCGTGCTGTGGACGCTCACCACCCAGCCGGACACCCTGGCCGCACTGCTGGTCACGCCCGTCTGGTTCGTCCTCCTCGGTGCTGCCTGGCTGGTGCTGCGCCGCCGGCCGGCCCACATTGCCCGCTACGAGGCTTTCCAGGACGAGCTGCGCGCCGAGGAAAACACCGCCCGCAACGGTGCGGACAGCCAGTTCCAGGAGAAGGAAAGCGTCAAGGGATGATCACCATCGAGGAAAAGCCGACGACGGCGGGCCAGGCCCGGCAGCCAGGTGCAGGGGAGTTTGTGCTCACCTTCCACTGCCCGGACTCCCTGGGGATCGTCCAGTCGGTCGCGGACTTCCTGCTCAAGCAGGAGTGCTACATCGTGGACCTCAAGCAGTTCGGCGACCGGAGCGCGGGGCACTTCTTCATGCGGGTGCACTTCGCCTCAGCCGCCGCCCCGGGCGAAACCGCTGGTGACACGGACGCCGTCGAACAGCCCGCCGTCGAACAGCTCCGCGAAAGCTTCGCGCCGCTTGCCGACGAGTGGAACATGGACTGGCGCCTGGAGCGGCATAGCCGCAGGCAGCGCATCCTGGTGATGGTCTCCAAGTACGACCACTGCCTCAACGACCTGCTGGTCCGCACCCGCAGCGGCGAACTCCCGGTGGAGATCGCAGCCGTGGTGTCCAACCACCCTGACCTGGCGGGGCTCGCGGCCTGGCACGGAATCCCGTTCCACCACATCCCCGTGACAGCAGCTACCAAGCCCGAAGCGGAAGCTGCCCTGCTGGAACTCGTGAAGGCGCTCGACGTCGAACTCGTGGTCCTGGCCCGCTACATGCAGGTCCTCAGCGACTCCGCCACCGCACGGCTCGCCGGCAGGGCCATCAACATCCACCACTCGTTCCTGCCCAGCTTCAAGGGTGCCAAGCCCTACCACCAGGCGTACGAGCGCGGCGTCAAGACCGTCGGCGCCACAGCGCACTACGTCAATTCAGAGCTGGATGAGGGGCCGATCATCGCGCAGCAGGTGATCGAGGTCGACCACACCTTCACTCCCGCGGACCTGGTGTCGGTGGGCAAGGACGCGGAGTGCAAGGCCCTGACGAATGCCGTCCGCTGGCACGCCGAGGGAAGAATCATCCTCTCCGGGAACCGGACGGTCATCCTGCGGTGACAAACGAGCGATTCAACCCATTCCCGGTACGCCTGGAGATCATTCCCACGGACGGCATCATTCCCAAAGTCCAGGCTCACGTTCCTGCCGGATCCACGCTGACGGTGACCTGCCTGCCGCACCACGGGCCGGAGTCCACTGTGCGGGCCGCCGTCCAGCTGGGCGGGCTCGGCTACAGCGTGATACCCCACCTGGCCGCGCGGGGCCTCGGCAGCCGGGCCCAGCTCGCGGGCCTGCTCCGCGACTGCGAGGCCGCGGGAATCACGGAGGTTTTCGCCATCGGAGGGGATGCTGCCGAAGCCGCCGGCCCCTATGGCAACAGCTTCCGTCTCATGGAGGACATCGCCGAACTGACCGGCGGGACCATGGCCATCGGCGTGGCCGGATATCCGGAAGGCCATCCGAAGCACAACGAGCTGCACATGCTCGATGCGCTGCTCGAAAAGCAGCATCTGGCCTCGAACGTGGTCACCCAGATGTGCTTTTCGGCGGCCAGGGTCGGCTGGTACGCGGAACTGCTCCGCCGTGAGGGCGTTGACCTTCCCATCTGGGCGGGAGTGGCCGGGCCCGTGCCGCGGGCGAAGCTGATCTCGCTGGCCACCAAGATCGGCGTCGGTCCGTCGCTGAAGTTCCTGAACCGCAAGGGCCCGCTCGCGCGCAGGCTCCTGAATGCCGGCAGCTACTCCTCCGGGTCGCTGGTCTCCGAGCTGGCCGTCACGGAACCCGCACTCGCCGGCATCCACCTCTACACCTTCAACAACGTCGAAACCCAGCCCGCGATGGACTGGAGCGCAAAGGCAGGCGCGAAGGCCTCCTGAGCCCCCAATCACGGCGCGAACGGACAGTTGCGGCCCCATTTCCGCCCGGAATCGGGGCCGCAACTCTACGTTCGCGCCTTTTATTTTGGCCGCACCCGGGCGAAGGTACATTGAACAGGTGACCCCGACGTTGAAAAAGGCCGTGACCGAAGACGGCGCGGAGCTTGCCTGGACGGAGGAAGGCAGCGGGGAACCCCTGCTGCTCGTGGCTGGCCAGGCGACGGGAATGGCCGGCTGGGACCCGGTGGTTCCTGGTCTGGCCCGTTCGTTCCGGGTCATCCGCTTCGATCACCGCGGCATCGGCGCCAGCTCGGAAGGCAGCGCGGAAAACTACACCACGCCGGCCTTCGCGGCAGATGCCGTTGCTGTTCTGGATGCTGCCGGTGTCCGCAGGGCTCACGTCTATGGGCACTCGATGGGTGGCCGCGCTGCCCAGTGGATGGCCGTGGACTTCCCCGACCGGGTGGCGTCCCTGATCCTGGCGGCCACGAGTGCCGGCGACGCCAGGGGGCCGGCCCGGACCGCTGCGGCCACAGCCGCGCTCACCAGCGGGGACCTTGCACGCATGGCGCCGCTGTTCTTCAGCCCCGGCTTTGTCGAGCAAAATCCTGCGGTTGTAGCTGCGTTCTTCCGGGTTCAGGCCTCCGCAGCGGTCAAGAGCAGGCACTTCCGGGCCAGCCGCCTGCACGATGCCTGGGACGTTCTTTCCTCAATCCAGGCCCCGGCCCTGGTCATTCACGGCAGCGAGGACGCCCTGGCACCGGTTGCCAACGCCGCCGAGATGGCCGGGCGGATTCCGGATGCGCAGCTAATCCGGGTCGACGGCGGCAGGCACCGTCTGCATCTGGAGGACGCCCGGATGCAGACCTGGATCGAGGACTTCCTGTCCCTGGCGGTCCCGGCTGGAGCTGCGCGCTGACAGCGGTACGGCCAGAAAATTCCAATCCGTTGCTCTGTAGAGGCCCTTATGAGGCGCGAAAAGGGCACCTACGGAGCAGTCGAGAAGCCATTAGAGGAGCAGCTCAGCAACAGTCAGCTGGAGCCGGATGGTTTCGGCGGCGGCATCGGTGTGCCCGGACCACTTCGGCCCGCCGTTGTTCGACCCGCCGAGGCCCGACACCCGGTCTTCAACGGCGCGGTCGTCACCGCCACGGCCGCCGTCCACAAGCCTAGACTTCCAGACCGACGGCGGTGTTCCCGACGGCGGTGTGCTGCCCCGAGTCCGCCTGCCGGACCGGCGTCGAAAGCCCGAGGTTCTCGCGCAGAGTGTTGCCTGCGTACTCGGTGGGGTAGACGCCGCGCTCCTGCAGCTCCGGGACGAGGTGGTTAACGATGTCGTCCAGGCCGGTGGGGATCAGCCACGGCGAGATGTTGAAGCCGTCCACGGCACCCGTGCGGGCATATTCCGCCAGCCGGTCCGCCACCTCGGTGTAGGAGCCCGTGAAGCTGGAGTCCCCGCGGCTGGTCCGGGCCGAGACGAACTGCCGGATGCTCAGTCCCTTGTCCCTGGCTTCGGCGCGCCACTGGTCCGCCAGCTGCTTGGCCTTGGCTCCGTGGAATCCGCTGCCGCGGGTTTCGGAGGTCTCTTCCACCACGGGGTCGATCTCGGGCAGCGGCCCGTCCGGATCGAATGCCTGAAGCTCGCGGCCCCAGAACTGTTCCAGGTAGGCGATGGCCTGCTCGGGCCCGATCTGCAGGTTTCGCACCCAGTTCTTCTTCTCGAGTGCCTCCTGCGGGGTGGCGGCGAGGATGAACTCGCTGGCGGGCATGATCTTGACGTCGTTCGCGCCGCGGCCGGCGTTGACCGTGCGCCGGACGATGTCGCGGCGGAAGTCGAGGGCGTCGTCGAGCCGCGGGTGGGCGGAGAAGATGACGTCGGCCTGCCGGGCCGCGAAGTCGCGGCCTTCCGGTGAGTCGCCGGCCTGGAACAGCACCGGGCGGTACTGGGCGCTGCGAGGGAGCTTCGCCACGTAGTCCACCGTGTAGTGCTGCCCTTCGTGGCGCACGGGCCGGGCCGAACGGGGCGAGGCCCACGCGGGAGCAGTGGCGGATGCGGCGATGGCGCCGTCCTCCCAGGAGTCCCAGATCCGCTTGGCCGTGGTGACGAACGCTTCGGCGTGGACGTACCGGTCGGAGTGGTCCAGGTAGCCGCCGCGGCGGAAGTTCGCGCCGGTCCAGGCGTTGTCCGTGGTGACCACGTTCCAGGCAGCGCGGCCGCCGGAGAGCAGGTCCAGCGAGGAGAGCCGGTGTGCCAGGTCGGCGGGGTCGTTGTATGTGGTGTTCTGCGTGGCCACCAGGCCGATCCGTTTGGTCACGGAGGCCAGGGCGGCCAGCATGGTCTGCGCGTCAGGCCGGCCCACGACGTCCAGCGCGTGCGGGCGGCCGAGGTGCTCGCGGAGCCGCAGCCCCTCACCGAGGAAGAACGCTGCGAACAGGCCCCGTTCCGCGGTCTGGGCGATGCGGCGGAAGGACTCGAAGTCCGTCTGCGATCCCGATTCGGCCGACTTCCAGACGGTGCCCGAGTTCACGCCCTGGAAGAAGACGCCGAGCTGCAGCCGGCCGGAGGGAACGAAGCCGTTGCCGATGTGTGTGTCTGTCATGGGTCTCCCTAGTGGTCGGCCGCGGACAATGCGAAAACAGTTGCTGGCGCAGCGGGCGAAGCGGCATACCGGCTAACCGGGCGCTGCAGGCCGAGCAGGTCCCGGAACGTGGAACCAGGCTGCTGCGGGGCCAGCAGGCCCCGGCTGCGCAGGGCGGGAAGCACCAGCTGGGCCAGCTCCTCCAGGTCCACATCCAGCACTGCCGGGTGCAGGCGCACGCCGTCGGCGGTTTCCAACACGGCGGACAGCAGCTCGGTGAGCTCCGCCGCGGTGCCAACGAACCGTGCACGGCTGCTCTGCCACGGGGTGTGCGCATCCAGTTCGGCGAGCCTGCCGGCGGCGCTCTGCCCGCGGGCGTCGAGGACGACGTCGAGCTCGGCGATGATGGCCGCGGCGGGAGCGGCTGCACGGGCCTCGGCGGCCTCCCCGGCCAGCAGCTCCGGCGTGGGCGCGGACACGAGCAGGGCGTCTGCCGCCCCGGCGGACAGCTGGTCCGCGTTCAGCAGGCCGGCCGGTGCGAGGACCGGGAGCTGGCCCTGCAGCGGCCGGGGAATGATGGACGGCCCCTTGATGGAATAGCCGGCGCCGGCGGCCGCGGGAGTGCTTTGGAAATCGACATAGTGCAGCTTGTCGACGTCGATGTACCGGCCGGTGGCGACGTCGCGGATCACGGCGCCGTCCTCCCAGGAGTCCCAGAGCCGGCGGCCGGCCTCGATGGAATCGGCCGCCTCCCGGCCCAGCCCCTCACCGGAAACATGGGACCGCCCAACGGCCGCGGCATCAGAAGCCTTGTCCGACGCGGCGACCAGCCACCCGGCCCGGCCGCCGGACACGTAATCCAGGCTGGCCAGCTGTGTGGAGATGTGGAACGGCTCCGTGTAGACAGTGTCCACCTCGGGGACCAGGACAATGGAGCCGGTGACGGGGCCGGCGAACGCCGCGCGCTGCAGGGCGTTCAGCCGGCCCGGGACGTCGCGGCCGCCGGGCCCGGAAGACGCGGCCGGCAGGGATCCGTCGGCGAACGTCGCCACGTGGAACCCGGCCGATTCGGCGGCCAGCACCGTGGCGCGGACCCGGGTTCCGTCGAGCAGTTCGGCGGGGGTGTGCCGGGCCCTGCGCCAGGCGGCGGGGTGGGCGCCGTCGCCGTCGAGTTCCAGGGCGAGGAAGCCCTGCCCAAGTGCCTTAGCAGCACGTGCCGTAGTAGAAGGTGCAGCGGTGGGAGTCGTGCTCACTGTCCGGCCTGCCTTTCGTGGGGAATCTGTTCGCCGGCTTCGATGGCCACCGCCAGGCGGTTTTCGGACGGCGGCAGCGGGCAGGTGGCGAGGTCGGTGTAGGCGCACGGCAGGTTCACCGCGCGGTTGAAATCCAGGGTCACGCGGCCGTCCGCATCGGGTGCCCCCACCGTGAGCGAGCGGTTCGCCGCGTAGGTGGTCTTGCCGGACGTCGCATCCGTGAACAGCACGGACAGTGTGCCCGGCGCGTGGCCGTTGAACGCCGTAAGGGCAAGCTCCCGGCCATCCAGGGCAAACCGGATCTCGCCCGGCGCCTGGTACACGTGCACGATGCCCTCGACGGCGGCGCCCACAGTGGTGGGGCGCGGCTCGTCGAACGGCACGTACACACCTTCGACGGCGAAGCGCGGGTCCGGCGCGTACGCCGGGGTGCCGCGGTACTCCTTGAGCAGCGGGTTCTCCGGGTGCCGGGGCCGCACGATGTACTCCCCGCCGCGTTTGGCGAGTTCGACGATGGCGGGACCGGCGGTGAGGTTGATGCCGTCACGCTCGGCGATGGGATCGAAGACGACGGCGGTGCTTCCGTTCGCAGCTGGGTTGCTGTTCAGTTCCGTGCCGTCCCGCAGCAGGCTTTCGCCCGCCTCCAGAACCACCGTGACGGCGTCGTCCTTCACGCTCCAGAAGCCCGGAACGCCCTCGAGGCGGGAGGGCTCTGCACCCAACCAGTGCAGGTGGGTGACGGCGAGGAAACCGTGGGGATCGGCGCGGTGGAACTCGTGGGTGGCATGCCACTGCTCCCATTCGGTGGCGAAAGCCGCGGCAGTTTCAGTTTGCGTAGACGTGGGCATCATGGCTCCTGTGGTGGTCGGTGCTGACGGCGTAAGCGGCGTTGTAGCAGGGCTGTGCTACAAACCCTTCTGGGTGGAGGCAAAGTTGGCCTCGGTCACGGTCTTGGATTCCGGCAGGGCTTCGTCGGACAGGCCCCAGCGCTCCAGGACCTTGGCGTACGAACCGTCCTTGATGGCCGAGTTCAGCGCCTCCGTGATCACGGGTGCCAGGCCGTTGCCCTTGAGCGTGGTGGCGGCCACCAGGCTTTCGGAGGGCCAGCCGGCATTGACCTTGCCCACCACCTTGAGGTCGTCGCGGGTGTTCTCCCGGTAGAGCGTCGAGGGGTAGGGCGCGATGTTCAGGTCGGTCCGGCCGGAGGACAGCGCCAGGATGGTGTCGGCGTCCGACGGGTAGTACTGCAGGCTGGCGGGTTCCTTGCCCTTGGCCTCGAGCTCCTTGTTCCATGCCAGCAGGATCTTCTCCTGGTTGGTGCCCGAACCAACCGAGATCTTCAGGCCGGAGATGTCGTCGGCGCCCTGGATGTTGTAGGTCGAGGATTTCTTGGCCTCGAAGCCCATGTAGGCGGCGCGGTAGCTGGCGAAGTCGAACAGTTTCACGCGGTCCTTGTTGATGCCCACATTGGAGAACACGGCCTCGAAATCGCCGGACTGCGTCTTCAGGGGCCAGTTCTCCCAGGATGTGACCTGGATGTCGAGTTCCAGTCCCAGCTTGTCGGCCACCAGCTGCGCGATGTCCAGCTCGGAGCCTATGGGTGTCTTGTCGTCCGTGGCGTGGAAGGACAGCGGGATGGAGCCGGCAGTGGTGGCCACGGTGAGCTTGCCGTCTTTGCCGATCAGTGCAGGCACTTTGGCGGCCAGGGCGGCGTCCTTGTCGGCGCGGATTCGCTGCTGGTCCGGTGAGGTGTTGTAGACGACGCCGTTGCGGGCCGCCGTCGTCGCCGGTGCTCCGGAGCTGCCGGCTGAAGCGCCGGAGGCGGCGGCGCCGGGATCGGAGCAGGCGGACAGCGCCGCGGTGCTCAGGAGGCCGAGAAGTACGACGGCGGGCAGGGCGCGGCTGCGGGGCTGCCGGGTGGAGAAGGGGGCCATGGGAGTTTCCTTAGATGTTGAAGGCGGGCTCGATCACCTTGGAGAAGAAACTCCGGGTGCGTTCTTCCTGCGGGTTGGTGAAAATGTCCTGGGGTTTGCCCTGTTCGACGATCTGGCCCTGGTCCATGAACACCACGGTGTCCGCCACGTCGCGGGCGAAGCCCATCTCGTGCGTGACAATGACCAGGGTGGTGCCGGACTTGGCCAACTCGCGGATCACGTCCAGCACTTCGTTAACCAGTTCGGGATCGAGGGCCGAGGTGGGCTCGTCGAAGAGCAGGATCTTGGGGTCAAGGGCCAGCGCCCGGGCGATGGCGACGCGCTGCTGCTGGCCGCCGGAGAGCTGCCGCGGGTAGGCATCGGCGCGGTCCCGCAGGCCCACGCGGTCCAGGAGTTCGAGGCCGCGCTCCCGGGCCTCCGCCGGTGACCTGCGGGCTTTGCCGGAACGCGGGGCAACGACCGGTGCCTCGGCAACGTTTTCCAGTGCCGTCAGGTGCGGGAACAGGTTGAAGTTCTGGAACACCATGCCGATCTCGGTGCGCTGCTTCAGGATGTCCCGCTCAGGCAGCTCATGCAGTTTGTTGCCCTTGACCCGGTAGCCCACCAGCTGGCCGTCGATGGCGATGAAGCCGGCATCCACCTTTTCGAGGTGGTTGATGGTCCGCAGCAGGGTGGACTTCCCGGAACCGGACGGTCCCACGATGACGGCCACACCGCCCGGCTCCACGGTGAGGGAAATCCCCTTCAGCACCTCGGTGGCGCCGAAGGACTTCCTGACCCTGGTGATTTCCACCAGTCCGCGGGTGACGGCGGGGGTCTCAGCATTGGCGGGGGCCTGAAGAGTTGTGCTCATCGGAATCATTTCCTTCCGGCGGTGTTGACCGTGTCTTTGGTGTTGACCGGTGCGTGGGTGGCGAAGAACTTCCGGGCCTTCTGCAGCGGTGTGAGGGGCAGGGTGCGCACGGCTCCCTTGGAGTAGTGGCGTTCGATGTAGTACTGGAACACGCTGAGCACGGAGGTGATCACCACGTACCAGAGCGTGGCCACAAGCAGCAGCGGCAGGACCTGCTGGGTGCGGTTGTAAATGACCTGGACGGTGTAGAAGAGCTCCGAGTAGGCCAGGACGTAGACGATCGAGGTGCCCTTGACCAGGCCGATGATTTCGTTGAAGGCGGTCGGCAGGATGGCACGCATGGCCTGGGGCAGCACGATCCGGGTGGACCGGCGCCAGGCCGGAATGCCCAGGGCCGAGGCCGCCTCGAGCTGGCCCTGGTCCACGGACAGGATTCCGCCGCGGATGATCTCCGCCGAGTAGGCGGCCTGGTTCAGGGTCAGGCCCAGCACGGCGGCCGCGAACTGGCTGATCAGCGTGGTGGTCTGCGCCTCGAAGAACCGGATGTCCGTGAACGGGATGCCCAAGCTGATCTTCTCGTACAGGTAGCCGAGGTTGTACCAAAGGAGCATCTGGACCAGCAGCGGCGTGGACCGGAAGATCCAGGAGAACGTCCAGGACACGGAGACCAGCAGCGGCGAAGCGGACAGCCGCATGAGGGCGAGGATGAAGCCCAGGATGAAGCCGAGCGCCCCGGAGATGGCGGTGAGCTTGAGGGTTTCCACCAGGCCGTTCACCACGGACTTGGCGGTGAACCACTGGGCCACCACGCCCCATTCCCAGCGCGGGTTCGTAGCCAGGGACCAGACGACGGCGGCTACCCCGAGCGCCACCACTGCGGTGCCAACCCAGCGCCACGGGCGGCGGGCCGGAACAAGGCGGTAGTCGGCGTAGTCGACGGCGGCGCGGGTTTCGGGGGCAGGCGGTTCTCCCGCGGAGCCCGAAGCGACGGCAGCCGGGGTTTCGGAAACGGCAGACGGCCCAGGTGCGGCCGGCGTGCCGCCGGCGGACGGTGTTTCAGTCGTCTCAGTGAACGACTGGGACGTCCTGGTTGCTGCTGAACTCGAAGCCATCTCGCCTCTTCCGGTTGGTCATTCGGGGGTAGTTGGCTGCAAATCTAGGTGCGTCCGGAAGGTCCGGCAAAGCGCCCTGTTGCATTCGTTCACGGGGCTTAGCGGGGCGTCATGAGACGAATCTTTGCGCGGATTTACGCGGCATGACGCGGGGTGAACGGCCGTGACAGGGCCCTCGACCGGGGGTTTGTCCAGACCCTAGATTGAGGGCTCCCAAACCGTTTCAACCAAGCCCTTCCAACCGCCTTTCCCCAGGAGTCTCCGATGCCAGCGCAGCACCCATCCGTGGTCTTCATCGGCGGCGGCCCGCGCACGGCCGGCATTCTCGAGCGGCTCGCGGCCAACCGGCCCGCACTGGGGGAGGGGCCGCTGCAGCTCCACATCGTGGAGCCGCATGAGCCGGGGTCGGGCAGGATCTGGCGCTACGGCCAGAACCCCGGCCTGATGCTGAATTCCACGGCCGCCGACGTCACCATGTTCACCGACTCCTCAGTGGCCTGCGAGGGACCCGCCATTGACGGGCCGGGGCTCGCGGCCTGGGCCGCCGGCGTCCTGGACGGTTCCATCACCGACGTGCCCGCGCTGCCGCCGCACCTGCAGGAACAGCTGCGCTCGCTGACGGGCGGCGCCTTTCCCACCCGCCAGCTGCAGAGCAAATACCTGGAGTGGTTCTTCCGCCGCGCGGTCCGCGCCCTGGGCGGGGACGTCCGTGTCACGGTCCACCGGGAGACCGCCGTCGGCATTGAGCCCGTCAGCGCTGAAGGGCAGGACGCTTCCGGCGACGGCGGGTACAGCGTGCGGCTGGCCGGCGGTGCCACCCTGCACGCCGACGTCGTGGTCACCGCGCTGGGGCACACCGACGCCGAACCGGACGCCCGCTCCGCGGCCTGGTCCGCGTTCGCGGCCACGCACGGCGGGTTCCATGCGGCACCCAGCTACACCACCGACGTCGACTATTCCCCAATCGCCCCCGGCCAGGACGTCATCGTCTCCGGCATGGGCCTGGCCTTTGTGGACCTCCTGGTGCTGCTCACCGAAGGCCGCGGCGGCCGTTTCGAGGAGGCGCCCGACGGCGGGCTGCGCTACCTGCCGTCCGGCGCCGAGCCCAGGCTCTGGGCCGGGTCGCGCCGCGGCGTGCCGTTCCACTCCAAGATCTCGGTGGCACTGCGCGGCGAACCGGCCGCGGCACCGAGGTTCTTCACCGCCGGCGCCGTCGGGGCGCTCCTGGCGGAGCATGCCGAGCTGGACTTCCGCAGCCACCTCTGGCCCCTCATCGCGAAGGATGCCGGCTACGGCTACTACCGCGAGGTGTTCACCGGCAGCCCCGAGCGGGTGGCCCTCGGCTGGGACGAGTTTGCCGGGCGGTTCGCTGCCGTTGACTGGTACAGCAGTGCCCGGCGGGAGCTGGTTGCGGCGGCCGTGCCGGACGTTGAGCTGCACCTGGACCTCGAGCGGCTGGACAAGCCTTTCGGCGGGCAGCTCTTTGCCGGGCACGATGACGTCCAGGCCGCGGTCACCGCCTATATCGAGCACGACCTTGAACTGCGGACAGGGCCCGACCACCCGGAAACGCTGGCACTGTTCATGTCCTTGCTGAAGGTGTACATGGAGCTCGGCAGGATCGTTCCGCCCGAGCGGCTGAATGCCCGCTCGCAGGAGGAAGTGCACGGCTGGTGGCACGGCTTCTTCAGCTTCGTTGACTCCGGCCCGCCGCCCCGCCGGCTCCGCGAACTGCTGGCCGTCCACCGCGCCGGGCTCCTGAATTTCCTCGGGCCGGGACTTGCTGTCGCCTCTGATGATGCCACCGGCGATTTCGTGGCGACGTCGGCGCAGTCACCGGTGGCCGTGCGGGCCAGGGCCTTCATCGAGGCCCGGCTCCCCGGCCCCGCCGTGGCCCGCTCTGCCAATCCGCTGCTGCGCTCGCTGCACGGCACCGGCCTTGGGGCCGAGCAGCACCTGCTCACCTCCGACGGCGCCCACTCCACCGGCCGGCTCCTGATCACCCCGGACCACGAGATTGTGGGCCGCGGCGGCGAACGCGGGAGCCGCCTGTTCGGCATCGGCCCCGGGACCTCCGGCTGGGGAGCCGGCGCGTTTGCCCGGCCGAACACCAACGCGGCGCCGTTCCGGGAGAACGACGCCCTGGCCCGAAAAATACTTGATGCGGTGTCCGGCACCAGCCGGCCACGCACAGCCGCCGCCGGAAAGGCCTGACTCATGACTTTTCAAACAGCCCGGACACTTGAAACAGCCCAGACACTTCAAACAGCCCAGACACTTGAAACAGCCCAAGCCCCGCAAGCCCCGGAAGCCCCCGCCGGCCTCACCGTGCTCGAACTGCCCATGCACGATCCCCGGGTCCGGCCGCTTTTGGACGAGCTCGCCGTCGAGTATGACTCCCGCTACGGGGACCTGTTCGGCCGCGGTGCCGCGGCGGAGGAACTCAACAGGTACCCGGCCGAGGAATTCGAGGCGCCCGGCGGGGCCCTGCTGATCATCCAGGAAAACGGCGAATCAGTGGCCGGCGGGGCCTTCCGCCGGTACGACGCCGAAACCGCCGAGTTCAAGCGGATCTGGACGCATTCGGCGCACCGGCGGCGCGGTCTGGCCCGGCGGGTGCTGGCGGAACTGGAACAGCTGGCGGCCGGCCGCGGGTACCGGGGTGTGTACCTCACCACGGGCCCGCGCCAGCCGGAGGCCAAGCACCTGTACCTGAACACCGGGTACACGGCGCAGTTCGACCTTGCCGCCGATCCCGTGACCGTCGGGCCGCTGGCGTTCACCAAGGACCTGGTTTCAGTGCAGGCAGGAGACCCCGCTCAGGCCCCGGCTCAGGAGCGGGGCGAGGAGCCGAGGTTCACGGGGTCTTCATCCGTCAGGTAGGCG
The DNA here is from genome assembly GCF_042668165.1 of Arthrobacter sp. NPDC057388. Taxonomy (NCBI): domain Bacteria; kingdom Bacillati; phylum Actinomycetota; class Actinomycetes; order Micrococcales; family Micrococcaceae; genus Arthrobacter; species Arthrobacter sp. NPDC057388. Next base: position 63,407 of record NZ_JBHVBL010000001.1, on the reverse strand, counting down.
AACTCCGAGTGCGCGGCGATGTCGATGCCGCGGAGTTCGTCCTCTTCGTGGATGCGCAGGCCCATGGCCAGGTCCACCACCTTGGCGATCACCCAGGTCAGGCCGAAGGAGTAGGCCAGCACAGCAACGGTGGCCAGGGACTGGATGCCCAGCTGCCGCAGCCCGCCGCCGTAGAGCAGTCCGCTGACGCCGTTGGGTGCGCTGCTGGTGGCGAAGATGCCAATCAGGAGCGTGCCGATGATGCCGCCCACCAGGTGCACGCCCACCACATCGAGTGAGTCGTCGAAGCCCAGGCGGAACTTCCATTCGATTGCGAGCGAGCAGACGGCACCTGCGATGGCGCCTATGGCCACGGCGCCCAGCGGGCTGACCGCGCCGCAGGCGGGCGTGATGGCTACGAGGGCGGAGACCAGCCCGGACGCCGCGCCCATGCTGGTGGTGGCGCCGTGCCGGATCCGCTCCACGAGGGCCCAGGCGAGCAGGCCGGCGGCAGCTGCCACGGCCGTGTTGAGGAACACCACCGACGCCGAGTGGCCGGCGGCCAGCGCGGAGCCGGCGTTGAATCCGAACCACCCCACCCAGAGCAGGCCGGCGCCCACCAGCACCAGGGGCCGGCTGTGGGGCTTCGAATGCTCCATCTTGGGCCAGCCGGAGCTGCGGCCCAGGACCAGTGCCAGCGCCAGGGCGGCGGCACCCGCGTTCATGTGCACGGCCGTTCCGCCGGCGAAGTCGATGGCCTTGATGCCGCTGGCGATCCACCCGCCGGTCACCGAGCCGTCCGCCGAGCTGAACGCGAAAACCCAGTGTGCGATGGGGAAGTAGACCAGGGTGGCCCATACACCGGCAAACACCATCCAGGCGCCGAACTTCATCCGCCCGGCGGCCGCGCCGGCAACCAGTGCCGTGGTGACGCAGGCGAAGAACAGCTGGAAGGCGGTGAACAGGGCCGCCGGGAGCGCGGCGTCGGGATTGTCCTGCAGCACGGGCTCGAGGCCTGCGTACTGCGTAATGTCCCCGATCAGGCCCAGGCCGTTCACGGAGTTGCCAAAGGCCATCGAGTATCCGAACAGTGCCCACAGGACGGCCACCAGGCTGGCGCCGCCGAAGCACATCATCATCATGTTCAGGATCCGGCGGGACCCCACCATGCCTCCATAGAAGAGGGCGAGGGCGGGAATCATCATGCACACCAGTGCAGAACTTGCCAGGATCCAGGCAACATCTCCAGCGTTCACGTCGAACTCCACTCAAGAAATCGGTGTGTGGCATTTTGCTGAGACCGGACGAATGCCGTTTGTCCCCACAACATAGAACTCCGGAAACGGCAGTGGGTTTCGGCCATGTAAATTGCTCGTCACCGCTGTTTTTTCGCCCACATGGCGACGGCGGCCCCTGGGGGAGGGGCCGCCGTCGCCGTATCTGCCGCAGAGCGGAAATGCCGCTAATGGGGGATGGTGTGGGTGGTGTTTCCCGAGGTGTCCACGTCGCCCAGCCAGCCGGGAATGGCTCCGGCCACGCCCAGGGATCCGACCGCGATTACCCCCGCCACAGCCAGTGCACGGAGGTGGGCGGACGCCGTCGCCGGCCGCTCCGGCTTGGCTGTTCTCCTGCGCCTGGCGCGGAGCAGGACGACGGCAATCGCCAGGGTGCCAAGCTCCAGGAGTCCTGCGGCCAGATCGGCCAGGCCCACGGGCTCGGGCACGCCGGCGTTGGGGCCGAACGGCAGGCCCGACGTCCGGGACCAGAGCCACAGCAGCGGCGGCACCACGGAGGCGGCTGCCACTCCAACGAGGACGTTCTGGCCCGTCCGGCCCAGCAGCAGGACACCGCCAGCCACCTCCGCCAGGGCCAGGGCCAGGAAGAAGGCGCTCGCGACCACCCAGTGGTTGAGGTGGTCGGGGATGACGGCGATGTGGATAGCGGCGCAGCCGAACAGTGCCACCGCCGCCAGCCTTTGCCTGAGGTCCATGCCGGTGGCACCGGCGAGCTGCGGGCGGCGCCGGGCGCGTTGCGGCGCCTTCTTTGGCGGAGACGCCTTTGCCCGGCGGCTGACCTCCAGCCGTCCGCCCTGGATGGCCACTGTCCAGCCGGTGACCACAAGGTTGGTGGCCAGGAGCAGGGCCGCACCATAGCCAAAGGCGGCCAGCTGGAGCCCGAGCGATGCCTGGTCCAGCTGCTCCACTGACTGGACGGAGTTCGCGTGGTGCAGGGCGCCCATCAGGTTGTGCTGCAGGGCGTAGTCCCACGCTTCGCTGGCGGCCAGCGTGAGCGCGCCTGCCACGGTGCCGGCCGCGGCAACCAGCAACGCTGTGGTGAAGAATGCCTTCCTGCCCGCCAGTACCGGCCCGAACCACCGCAGCGCCAGGGCCAGGGCTGCGATGACCGCCGCGACGAACAGCGGAAGCAGCACGGTCGACTCGCGAAGCCAGCTCAGGAAAGGCTCCTGGGTGCGCTCGATGGCCCCGACGGCGCCCCGGAGGGACACCATCCAGAAGCCGTCGGCGTACGCCATCATCGCGGCGAGCGGGATGATCGTCCGCCACGGGACCGCGGGGCGGGCCGGCGCCAGGGCGCCGGCTTCGCCAACGCTCCCGGTGGCGGCTCCGCCGCTGCCCCCGCTGACCTGGCCCGCCGGCACCGCGGTCATGGCGTGATCTCCCAGCCGAACATCATGGCGTGGTCCTCATGCGCCAGGTTGTGGCAGTGGGCGACGTAGGGGCCCACGAAGTCCCGGAAGCCGCGGTAGATGATCACCGACTCGCCGGGATCCAGGGCCACCAAGTCCTCGCGTGACACGTCGTCCGGATGGGATTTGTCGCCGCCGCGGGTGACGTCCCTGCCGTTGCGCATGACGGTCCGGTGTTCCTCCATGTGCAGGTGGAACGGGTGCACCCAGCCGCCGCCGCCGTTGCGGATCTCCCACAGGTTGTAGCTGCCCATCTTCTGCTGGGCAAGCGGTGACCGGCCGGCGCGGTTTTTGAGGCTGGTGGCAACGGTGTTGGGTGTGAAGGGCTTGCCGTTGATGAGCCACTCCGTTTCACCGCCGCCGGAACCGCGCTCCACCTCGAAGATCAGCCGGTTGTCCAGCATGGTCTGCCAGTTGCCTGGCAGTGGCGGCAGGTCGCGCATCTTCGCGGGAATAACGCTGTCATCAGGGGCGTCATCGCCGATGACGATCTTCATCACGGGCACCTTGTAGGCCGGATCCGGAGAGAAGCGGGACGAATTGCTCCACATCCGGCCGTTGGGCATCTTCATCACGTTGGTCAGGTAGATGACGTCGCCCTTGGTGGTGGGCGTGCCGTCCTGGTACCGGGTGAAGTCGACCACCACTTCGCGCCGCTTGGCCGGCCACAGCTCGAAGGAGTCGCGCTTGATCGGGAACGGCAGCAGGCCGCCGTCGGACGCGATCTGGGTGAACTGCATGCACTGCTGCCCGTCGGGGATGCGGTACTGGCCCTCCAGTTCGTCGCCCTTGTAGCCGAGCGAGGCGGAGCTCTTGGGCCCTTTGGTGGAGCTCATCAGCTTGAATTCGTAGATCCTGGCGATGGAGGCGTCCAGGAACCGGAAGCGGTACTTGCGCCGCCGCACCACCAGTTCCGGGTAGGCGGTGCCGTTCACTGTGAAGATGTCGCCCACGAAGCCGTGGTTGGGGAAGTGCTTGTAGAAGGTCTTGCCCCACCACTCGGGGTGCTTGGCCGGGTTCTTGGCGTCCGGGAACTCCTTCTGCACGTCGTGGATGTCCTTGTGCATGGTGACGCCGTCGTCGAGCCGGCAGTCGTAGAAGGCCAGCGGGATGTCGTAGTCGACGTCGAACGACCCGTCCGGGTTGTCCTTGCGCACGCCGGGCAGGTGCAGGCCCTGGCGCTCGTCGCCCATGTCCATCCCGCCCTTGGGGTCGTAGATCGGGTAGAGGCCAACCATGCCCTTGTAGACGTTGGAGCCGGTGTGGTCCATCCGGTGGTCGTGGAACCAGAAGAAGCTCTGCTTCTCCCGGTCGTCGCCACCGGCCGGCCAGTTGAGGTACAGGTTGTCGCAGAACGTCTTTGGCATGTAGCCCTCGTACTTGGGGCCGCTCACCATGGTGTAGTGCGGGTTGCCGTCGCTTTCGGGTGCGGTGTGGCCGTTGTGCAGGTGGGTGAGGAAGGACCAGTCCGGGGAACCGAAGTCCTGGCGGTCCAGGTTCAGCGGGTTCTCGTCCAGGTGGTTCTCGAACCGGACCAGCGCCGGCTTGCCGTATTCGGCGTTGATCATCGGCCCCGGGAAGGTCCCGTTGAAGCCGTAGATCGTGCTGAGCGGAAGGTACCTCTTGGTGCCGGCGGGGTACGTCTTGCGGTCCGCGTCGAACGAGATCGTCGGCCGGCCGTTCGCGTCGATTGGCAGGACCTGCGAGGTGGTGAACGCGTGCTGCCGCAGGAGCAGGTCGATCTTGTAGACCAGGGGGTCCGGGTAGTTCAGCTTGGACGGCCAGATCTGGTGCCGCTCATTCTTGAAGGAACTCTGCTGGCCCTGTCCCGGGCCGGGCGGGTCGCTCCACTCGGTGTAGCCCTTGATGTTGCCGTCGCCCACGGCCGGCGTCGGTGCCAGCGCCTTGGGGACGGGCAGCTGGTCCTTGAACGGAGTCAGGATCAGCGGGCTGGTGGGGAACGCCTCGATGTAGAACAACAGGTCACCCAACGCGGTGGACGAGGCGGCGAAGGCTCCGTCCGGCGACAGGAGCCCCTTTTGCGCGAGCAGTGGGCCGGCCCAGCCCTGGGCGGCGACGACTGCCGCGCCGGCGCCTCCGGCCGCGCCGAGCCGCAAGAGGGTGCGTCGGGACACGCCGGTCGTGGTTTCCGTGTTCGTCACCACTTTTTTCGGTGTTGCGGCTTCTTCTGACATGGTCACGCGCCTCCTTCGGGGCAAAAAAGAATGGCCTGCTGGCCCCGGCTATCGAGCTGTCTCAGGGCCCTCTCCGGCGGTTTCATCACCGGAAGAGCCTGGCTTTGCGGAGGTTGGCCGCGCTTGTCGTTGCCCCGCGCAACTACAGTGCGGGCGGAGGCTTGGAAAAACGTTGGATCGATGCGGTGCATAACCCCGCAAGAAGATGGGTAAGAGGGGGTGGCCGGCATAGGGCTACGGTCGGGTAATAAAGGTTGCTGGTGAAACGATCGATCAAAGATCCGCGTCAGAACAGCGGAGCGAGGTCAGAACAGCGGAGCGAGCGCGTTCCAGCCGGCGCCAATTCGCATGCGCGCGGCGAACTGTCCCGTGCCGAGCCCGGGATAGAGCCACAGGACACCGGCGGCGTCACGGGCCAGCAGGTCAGGGTTGCGGTCGCCGTTGTAGTCGCCCGGGCTTACGACGGCGGTCATGGCGTTCCAGCCGGCGCCCACCCGGATGCGGGGGAGCCAGCCGCCCGCGCCGTTGCCGCGGTACACCCACAGCACGCCGGTGGCCGCCTCCCGGGCCAGCACATCGGCGGCGCCATCGCCGTTCACATCGCCCGGACCAGCCAGGGCGGTGAAGGCGTTCCAGCCGGAGCCCGCGCGGACCCTTGGCAGGAACCCGCCCGTACCGTTGCCGCGGTAGAGCCACAGGAGTCCCGTGGCCTTTTCGCGGCCAAGGATGTCCACCCGCTGGTCGCCGTTGAAGTCACCCGGGCCAATAATCGCGCTGAAATTGTTCCAGCCGGTTCCGATCCTGATCCGCGGGAGGAACCCGCCCGTGCCGTTGCCGCGGTACAGCCAGAGATATCCGGTGGATGTCTCCCTGGCAAGGACGTCCTGCGGGCCGTCGCCGTTGAAATCGCCGGGCGTTTCAAGGGCGTTGAAGTTCCTCCAGCCGGTGCCGATGCGCACCGGGGCGAGGCTGCCGCCGCGCCCGTTGCCGGGGTACAGGCGCAACTCGGCCGTTGCCGTCACCCGGGCCAGGATGTCCGTGTTCCAGTCACCGTTAAAGTCGGCCGTCGAGCGGGACAGCGTGGACGCGGGAACAGGCAGGGGAGTGAAGGCGTAGGGGTCGCAGGTCAGGTCGTAGTCCCGGGTGTCGTCGTACCACTGGGACAGGTACACGCGGCCGCCGGAGAAGCTGGCGGTGCGGCAAAGGTTCTGGGCTTCGCCGGGGAAGTCCAGCCGGCCGGCGGTGGCCCACACCGGAACGCCGGAGAGCCGCCAGGAACCGGTGATGCTGGCCCAACCGGACGCGAACGAGTACAGGCCGTACGAGTAGCCGGAGTCGCGCAGGCCGCGCATCAGGCCCTCGATGATGTACCGGTTCTCCCGTTGCTGGGCCGCGCCCGCGGTGGGCCACGGCTGGGCCGGGCGGGGCTCGACGTCGATCCACACCACGCGCGGCGCAAACCGCACCCGCGCCAGGCTCGCCGCCGCAAACTTGGCCTCCGCGTAGCCCACATTGGAAAGCTGGCCTGCCCTGGTGGCGGCGGACCATGGCCCCTGCGCGCGGTAGGTGCTGAGCTGGGCGGCCGTGGGGAAGGCGGCCATCGTGTAGGCCTGCGCCGGCTTCCGGTTGCCGGACGCCCAGGCAACCTGGCTGGCCAGGCACGGGTTCTCGGTGAAGGGCAGTCCCTTCGTCAGGCCGATCACCACGAACTGGGACGACGCCGGCGGCAGCGGCAGGCCAAAGCCGCCCACCGCCGTCGGGCATTGGGGCCAGGAGATATCGTGGCCGTTGAGCGATACGGCGCGTGCAGGGGTCGCGCCAGGAAGGTATGCGAAGAACAGGGCGAGCAACACCAAGAGGCCCGTCAGCATGTGCCGTGCGGAAAAACCGGCCCCAGAATGATGAACTTTGCCGTCCATCGCCAGCGCTCCTTTACTCCCACCAGTTTACGTCCGCCTGGATCTGTCGCGCTGCGCCTATTCGTGCATACGGCCGCGGTCCAGCAGAATTACCACATGGCAAAAAGCAATGCCCGGTCACCCCGGCTGGAGGATGTGGCGGAGCGCGCGGGAGTCTCGCACCAGACGGTGTCCCGGGTGATCAACAACCATCCCAATGTCAGCAAGGCCACGCGCGAGCGCGTCGAGGCCGCCATCGCCGAGCTCGGCTACCGGCGCAACACGGCAGCGCGGAGCCTGGTCACGCGGAAGTCTCAGACCATCGGCGTGCTGGGCAGCGAGCTGTCGCAGTACGGCCCCGCGAACACACTCCTGGGGGTTGAGCAGGCCGCCCGCGACGCCGGCTACTTCGTGAGCATCGCCGCCCTGCGGTCGGTGAACCGGGAGGCGATCTTCGATGCCATCCGGCACTTCCTGGACCAGTCTGTGGACGGCATTGTGGTGATCGTTCCGCATTCCGAGACTCTCGTGGCACTGGCTGAGCTGAACCCCGGCGTGCCGGTGGTGGCCGTGGGGTCGTTGGGGAGTGAGGCGGTGAGCGGCGCCATGGTGGACCAGAAGCGGGGGGCCGAGCTCGCCGTCGGGCATCTGATTGAGCAGGGGCACCGGCGGATCGGCCACATCGCCGGCCCGCAGGACTGGATCGATGCGGTGGCGCGTGCCGAGGGCTGGAGTGCCGCGCTGCGCTCGGCCGGGCTGGACGACAGCCTGGTGGTTGAGGGGGACTGGAGCGCCGGCAGCGGGTATGAAATCGGCCGGAAGCTGGCCGCCGAACGGACTGCCACGGCACTGTTCGTGGGCAACGACCAGATGTCCCTGGGCCTGCTGCGCGCCTTCAATGAGGCAGGCGTCAGGGTTCCCGAGGACATTTCCGTGGTGGGCTTCGACGACCAGCCCGAGTCGGGCTACTTCACGCCGCCGCTGACCACCGTGCGCCAGGACTTCGAGGAACTGGGCAGGCGCTGCATGGACCTGATGCTGAACGCCATCGCCAACGGTGACACGGTCAGCACCACGGTGGTGGAACCCGAGCTCGTGGTCCGCCGGAGCACCGCCGCGCCGGCCTGACGGCGCGGATCCGGAACTCAGTGATCCCCAGCACTTGACGCACTAAGTTGTTAGCGCTCACAATAGTTTCAGCCCGCGACACAGCCGGGCGGGTTATCTGGAGGATTCATGGACGTCACAGCAGACGGCAGCGAAAACTATGTCATCGGGGTGGACTACGGCACCCTGTCCGGCCGGGCCGTGGTTGTGCGGGTCCGGGACGGCAAGGAACTCGGCAGCGGCGTGTTCGACTACCCGCACGCGGTAGTCACGGACGCGCTCCCGGCGGACGTGGCCGGCGACGGCGCCCCGCAACTTCCCGGGGAATGGGCGCTCCAGGTGCCGGGCGACTACCGCGACGTGCTCCGGCACGCTGTTCCGGCCGCCATTGCTGACGCCGGGATCGACCCGGCCGCCGTCGTCGGAATCGCAACGGACTTCACAGCCTGCACCATGGTTCCCGTCAAGGCGGACGGCACCCCGCTGAACGAGGTGCCGGGCTTCGCGAACCGGCCGCACGCGTATGTGAAGCTGTGGCGCCACCACGCCGCGCAGGGCCAGGCGGACCGCATCAACGCGCTGGCCGCGGAGCTGGGCGAATCCTGGCTGCCGCGGTACGGCGGGCTGATCTCCTCGGAATGGGAGTTCGCCAAGGGGCTGCAGCTGCTGGAGGAGGACCCCGAGGCCTACGCCGAAATGGACCATTGGGTGGAGGCCGCCGACTGGATTGTCTGGCAGCTCTGCGGCAATTACGTCCGGAACGCCTGCACGGCCGGGTACAAGGGCATCTACCAGGACGGCCACTACCCGTCCGATGACTTCCTCGCCGCGCTGAATCCGCAGTTCAAGGATTTTGTTAGCGCTAAGCTGGACCACACCATCGGCCGGCTGGGCGACGCCGCCGGCTACCTGACGGCCGAGGCCGCCGCCTGGACCGGGCTGCCGGAGGGGATCGCCGTCGCGGTCGGCAACGTCGACGCCCACGTCACCGCCCCCGCAGCCAAGGCCGTGGAACCCGGCCAGCTGGTGGCCATCATGGGCACCTCCACCTGCCACGTCATGAACGGCACCGAGCTCCGCGAAGTGCCGGGCATGTGCGGCGTGGTGGACGGCGGCATCATGGACGGGCTCTGGGGCTACGAGGCAGGCCAGTCCGGCGTGGGCGACATCTTCGGCTGGTTCACCAAGTACGGCGTCCCGCCCGAATACCACCAGGCCGCCGCCGGGGCGGGGAAGGGCATCCACGAATACCTGACGGACCTGGCCGCCAGGCAGGCGATCGGGCAGCACGGCCTGATCGCACTCGACTGGCATTCAGGGAACCGCTCGGTGCTGGTGGACCACGAGCTTTCCGGCATTGTTGTCGGCCAGACCCTGGCCACCCGGCCGGAGGACATCTACCGGGCACTGCTTGAGGCCACGGCCTTCGGCACCCGCACCATCGTCGAGGCCTTCCGGGACTCCGGCGTGCCGGTGAAGGAGTTCATCGTGGCCGGCGGCCTGCTGAAGAACCGGCTCCTCATGCAGATCTACTCGGACGTGACCGGCCTGCAGCTCTCCACCATCGGCTCCGCGCAGGGACCTGCCCTGGGCTCGGCCATCCACGCTGCCGTCGCCGCCGGAAAGTACGCCGACGTCAGGGCCGCCTCCGCGGCGATGGGCGCCGCACCCGGCGCCGTCTACACCCCCATCCCGGAAAACGTCGCAGCCTACGACGAACTGTTCCGCGAATACCGGACCCTGCATGACTACTTCGGCCGGGGAACCAATGAAGTCATGCACCGGCTCAAGGCCATCCAGCGCAGTGCCGCCCGGTCACTGACAGCGGGGCCACCAAGCGCCGAAACCCTGAACCCCGAATCCCTGAACCCCGAATCCCTGACCGCCGAGGAGGTTTCGGCATGAGCGCCCTGCTGGAAACCATCGCCCGTGTCCGCCGCGAGGTCTGCGACCTGCACGCCGAGCTGACCCGCTACGACCTGGTGGTCTGGACTGCCGGGAACGTGTCCGGCCGGATCCCCGGCTACGACCTCATGGTCATCAAGCCCTCCGGCGTCTCGTACGATGCGCTGACCCCGGACGTCATGGTGGTCACCGACCTCTACGGGACGCCGGTCAGCAGCCTCAGCGCCGACCTCGACGGCGTCCCGGCCGAGTGGGACAACCCGGACCTCACGCCGTCGTCGGACACGGCAGCGCATGCCTACGTGTACCGGAACATGCCCGACGTCGGCGGCGTGGTCCACACCCACTCCACCTATGCCACGGCCTGGGCGGCGCGCGGCGAGGAGATCCCCTGCGTGCTCACCATGATGGGCGACGAGTTCGGCGGCCCCATCCCGGTGGGCCCGTTCGCGCTGATCGGCGACGATTCGATCGGCCGCGGGATCGTGGAGACCCTGCGCGGCTCCAACTCGCCCGCGGTGCTCATGCAGAACCACGGCCCGTTCACCATCGGCAAGGACGCCCGCTCCGCGGTCAAGGCCGCCGTAATGTGCGAGGAGGTGGCCCGCACCGTCCACGTTTCCCGGCAGCTCGGCGAACCGCTGGCCATCGACCCGGCCAAGATCGAGTCGCTCTACGACCGCTACCAGAACGTCTACGGGCGCTAGGCCCGGACCGCATACACCCCAAGACTTCCCCTAGGAGACACACCATGTCCAAGGCCAACAACACCTCCCTCGAGCACTACGAGGTCTGGTTCCTCACCGGCAGCCAGCACCTCTACGGCGAGGACGTCCTGAAGCAGGTGGCCGCCCAGTCCCAGGAGATCGCGGCAGCCCTGAACGCATCGTCCGAGGTCCCGGTCAGGCTGGTCTGGAAGCCCGTGCTGACGGACTCCGACGCGATCCGCCGCACAGCGCTGGAGGCCAACTCGGACGACTCGGTGATCGGCGTGACGGCGTGGATGCACACGTTCTCCCCGGCCAAGATGTGGATCCAGGGCCTGGACCTGCTCCGCAAGCCCCTCCTGCACCTGCACACCCAGGCCAACGTGGACCTGCCCTGGGCCGACATCGACTTCGACTTCATGAACCTGAACCAGGCCGCGCACGGTGACCGCGAGTTCGGCTACATCCAGTCCCGGCTGGGCGTGCCGCGCAAGACGGTGGTGGGCCACGTGTCCAACCCGGAGGTGGCCCGGCAGGTGGGTGTCTGGCAGCGTGCGGCTGCCGGCTGGGCCGCCGTCCGGAACCTGAAGCTGACCCGCTTCGGCGACAACATGCGCAATGTCGCCGTCACCGAGGGCGACAAGACCGAAGCCGAGCTGCGCTTCGGCGTCTCGGTCAACACCTGGTCCGTCAATGAGCTCGCCGACGCCGTCCACGGCGCCGCGGAGTCCGACGTCGACACCCTGGTTGCCGAGTACGAGCGGCTTTACGACGTGGCGCCGGAGCTGCGCTCCGGCGGGGCCCGCCACGAGTCCCTCCGCTACAGCGCCCGGATCGAGCTGGGCCTGCGCAGCTTCCTCGAGGCCAACGGCTCCGCGGCCTTCACCACCTCCTTCGAGGACCTCGGCGAGCTGCGCCAGCTCCCGGGCATGGCCGTGCAGCGGCTCATGGCCGACGGCTACGGCTTCGGCGCCGAGGGCGACTGGAAGACCGCCATCGTGATCCGTGCCGCCAAGGTGATGGGTGCAGGCCTGCCCGGTGGCGCCTCCCTGATGGAGGACTACACCTACCACCTCGCACCCGGCCAGGAGAAGATCCTCGGCGCACACATGCTGGAGGTCTGCCCCTCGCTGACCGCGAAGAAGCCGCGCGTGGAGATCCACCCGCTGGGCATCGGCGGCAAGGAGGACCCGGTGCGGATGGTGTTCGACACCGACGCCGGCCCCGGCGTCGTGGTCGCCCTGTCCGACATGCGCGACCGGTTCCGCCTCGTGGCGAACGCCGTTGACGTCGTCGACCTCGACCAGCCGCTGCCCAACCTGCCGGTGGCCCGCGCCCTCTGGGAACCGAAGCCGGACTTCGCCACCTCCGCCGCCGCCTGGCTGACCGCCGGCGCGGCGCACCACACCGTCCTCTCCACCCAGGTGGGCGTGGACGTGTTCGAGGACTTCGCCGAGATCGCCCAGACCGAACTGCTCACCATCGACGAGGGCACCACCCTGAAGCAGTTCAAGAAAGAACTTGCCTGGAACGCCGCCTACTACCGGCTGGCCGGCAGGCTGTGACCCAGAATAGGGCTGTGAGCGAATACAGGATCCGGGCGGGGGAGTACACCGCAACCGTCACTGCCCATGCGGGAGCCCTGCGGGAGCTGCGCCACCGGGAACGGAACCTCATCGTCCCGTTCCCGGAGGGCGGGCCCATCCCGGATTACCGGGGCATCGTCGCGGCACCGTGGCCCAACCGGATCGCTGACGGCCGGTACACGTTCGACGGCGCCGAATACGAGGTGCCGGTCAACGAGACCGACCGTGGCTGCGCGCTGCACGGGCTGGTGTTTCCGCTCGACTGGACCCTTGAGTCGCAGGATGAGTCGTCCGTGATGCTGTCCTGCTCGCCGGAGCCGGCGGCGGGCTACCCGCACCAGCTTCGCGTCGCCGTCGAATACCGGCTGGCGGAAGACGGACTGCACGGCACCGTCACCGCCACGAACCTCGGCGGCACGGCGGCGCCGTACGGCGCCTGCCCGCACCCCTACCTGGTGGCGGGGCCGGCACGGCTCGATGAGTGGACCCTGGAAATTCCGGCCGCGACCTTCCTGGAGGTCACGCCGGACCGCCTGCTGCCCAAGGAGACGCGGACTGTGGAGGGGCACGAGTTTGATTTCCGCTCACCGCGCCGCATTGGCGCCACGGAGATCGACCACGCCTTCACGGACCTGGCGTTCGACGGCGGCGGGCAGGCCCGCGTGCTGGTCCGGGACCCGGGCGGGACCGGCGTCGGCATGGCCTGGGACGGCACCTGCCAGTGGCTCCAGATCCACACCGCCGACAAGAAGCCCCCGTTCCCCAACCGCCTGGGCCTGGCCGTGGAACCGATGACCTGCCCGCCGGATGCCTTCAACAGCGGCGTGGACCTGATCCGGCTGGAGCCGGGGGCCACGCACTCGGCGTCCTGGACCATCTTCGCCCTATGAGATCAAACCCGACAGCAAGCCCTATAACGTGACAGCCACCCCCGCGCCACGTCCTCCTGTGATGGAGGACGTGGCGCGTCTTGCTGGCGTGTCCCACCAGACCGTGTCGCGCGTGCTGAACGCGCATCCAAATGTCAGCGCCCGCACCCGCAAGCGCGTGGAACGCGCCATCGCGGAGCTGGGTTACCGCCGCAACACCGCGGCCCGCAGCCTGGTCACGCGGCGTTCCCAGGCCATCGGCGTCCTGGCCGCCGGCACCGCCCAGTACGGCCCGGCCAACACGCTGCTCGGCGTCCAGGAGGCAGCCCGGAACGAGGGTTATGCCGTGAGCATGGCCAGCCTCAGCGAGGTCACACCTGCCGGCATCCACGGTGCCCTCGAACACTTCCTGCTGCAGTCCGTGGACGGAATCGTGGTGATCGTTCCGCACCAGACCATGCTGAAGTCGCTGCGATCCATCAACGTGTCCGTCCCGCTGGTGGCAGTGGGATTCGGTGCCGATGAGCGCCTGACGGTAGCTGCCGTGAACCAGCGCGCGGGCGCCGCCCTTGCCGTGCAGCACCTGGCCAGCCTCGGCCACACCTCGATCGCCCATATTTCAGGCCCGCAGGACTGGATGGACGCCGCGGCCCGCACCGAGGGCTGGCGGCGCGCACTGCAGCAGGCCGGGCTCCCAGACCGTGTGCTGATCCCGGGGGACTGGAGTGCCGAAAGCGGCTACCGGACGGGGCTGGAACTGGCCGCCGCCGGTGACGTGACGGCCGTGTTCGCGGCCAACGACCAGATGGCCCTCGGCGCGCTGCGCGCCTTCAGCGAGGCCGGACTGCGCGTCCCGGAGGACATCAGCGTGGTGGGCTTCGACGACCAGCCCGAGGCCGGCTACTTCGTCCCGCCGCTGACCACGGTGAACCAGGGCTTCAAGGAGCTCGGCGCCCGCTGCATGCGGATGCTCCTGTCCGACCTGGAAAACGGCCCGTCGGGGGCGGCCACGGTCCTCAACCCCAGGCTGGTGGTGCGGGGCTCTACCGCGGCACCCGGATAGTTTTTGGGAAACAGTACGACGACGGCCCCGCACCTTTTTCGCAAAAGGTGCGGGGCCGCCGTCGTACTTCTGTGCTGCCTGCTACGCGTGGCTCGACTCCCTGGCGCCGGCGGTTACCGGTGCCTGGGGTTCGGCGGGCGCCTTGGTCCCTTCGGAGGCGGGCGGTGTGGTCTTCAGCTTGAAGCGCTTGGCGATGGAGGATCCGCCGCCGGCGCGGTTCTTGTTGAAGATGTCGAAGCCGACGGCGAGCAGGAGGACCAGGCCCTTGATGAGCTGCTGGTAGTCGGTGCCGAGGCCCAGGATGGACATGCCGTTGTTGAGGACGCCCATGATGAGGCCGCCGATCATGGCACCGGCGACCGTGCCGATGCCGCCCTGGACTGCGGCTCCGCCGATGAAGGCGGCGGCGATGGAGTCGAGTTCGAAGCCGGTGCCGCCGGCGGGCTGGGCCGAGTTCAGGCGCGCGGTGAAGATCAGGCCGGCCAGTGCGGCGAGGACGCCCATGTTCACGAAGAGCCGGAAGGTCACGGCCTTGGTCTTGATGCCGGAGAGCTCTGCGGCGTGCAGGTTGCCGCCGATGGCGTACGTGTGGCGGCCGAAGATGCTGTTGTTCATCAGCGCGGAGTAGGCGATCACCAGGCCGGCGAGGACGATCAGCACGATGGGGGTGCCGCGGTAGCTGGCCAGCAGGAACGTGATGACGAGCATCAGCAGGGCGATGAACGCGGTCTTGGTGGCGAACCAGGCCATGGGCTCGTTCTCGAGGTTGAATTTGCGGCGGATGCGGCGTTCCTTGATGGACTGGAACAGCAGGGCCGCGGTGCCGCCGACGCCGAGGATCACGGTGAGCCATTCGAGGACGGAGGTGCCGCCGGAGATGTCGGGCAGGAAGCCGCCGCCGAGGGCGCGGAGCTCGTCCGGGAACGGGGTGATCTGCTGGTTCTTAAGGGTGATCAGGGTCAGGCCGCGGAAAATAAGCATGCCGGCCAGCGTGACGATGAACGCGGGGATGCCGACGTAGGCGATCCAGTAACCCTGCCAGGCGCCGACGAGCGCTCCGACCAGGAGGCAGGCCGGGATGGCAGCCCACCAGGCCCAGCCCCAGTGCACGATCATGACGCCGGCGACGGCGCCGATGAACCCGGCGATGGAGCCGACGGAGAGGTCGATGTGGCCGGCGATGATCACCATGACCATGCCGATGGCCAGGATGAGGATGTAGCTGTTCTGGACCACGAGGTTGGTGACGTTCTGCGGTTCCAGCAGGATTCCGTCGGTGAGGACCTGGAACAGCAGGACGATCAGGATCAGGGCGACGAAGATGCCGACCTGGCGGAGGCGGCTTGCCAGGAAGCCGAGGGATTCTCGTAAGGCGGACATGGTTCGTTATTCCTTCTCTTGGGTCATGTAGTGCATGAGGGTTTCCTGGGAGGCCTCGGCGATGGGGACTTCACCCGTGACGTGGCCAGCGGACAGGGTGTAGATCCGGTCGCAGATGCCCAGGAGTTCGGGGAGCTCGGAGGAGATCACGATGACGGCTTTTCCCTGCGCGGCGAGCTCGGCGATGATCGTGTAGATCTCGAACTTGGCGCCGACGTCGATGCCGCGGGTGGGCTCGTCCAGGATCAGCACGTCGGGGTCCGAGAACATCCACTTGCTCAGGACCACTTTTTGCTGGTTGCCGCCGGAGAGCTTCCCGGTGATGGCCGCAACCGAGGGGGCCTTGATGTTCATGCTCTTCCGGTAGCTGTTGGCCACCGTGGTTTCCTTGTTCTTGTCCACCCAGCCGCGCCTGGCGAGCTTGGGCAGGGCGGCCATGGAGATGTTCCGCTTGATGTCCTCGATGAGGTTCAGCCCGTAGTGCTTGCGGTCCTCGGTGGCGTAGGCGATGCCGTGGCGGATGGCGTCCGGGACCGTGGCGGTGTTGATTTCCTTGCCGTACTTGAACACCTTTCCGGAAACGGCGCGGCCGTAGGTCCGGCCGAAGACGCTCATGGCCAGTTCGGTGCGGCCGGCGCCCATCAGGCCGGCGAGTCCCACCACTTCACCCTTGCGGACGTTGAGGCTGGCGTTGTGGACCACGGTACGGGTGTGGTCCTGCGGGTGCTGGACCGTCCAGTCCTCGATGCGCAGGACTTCCTCGCCGATCTGCGGTTCGCGCTCGGGGTAGAGGCTGTCCAGGTCGCGGCCCACCATGCCGCGGATGATGCGTTCCTGGGTGATCTGTCCCTGGTCCACGCGCAGTGTCTCGATGGACTTGCCGTCGCGGATAATCGTGACGGCGTCAGCCACTTTGCGGATCTCGTTGAGTTTGTGGCTGATGATGATGCTGGTGACGCCCTGGCCCTTCAGGTGCAGGATCAGGTCCAGCAGGTGGTCAGAGTCCTCGTCGTTTAGGGCGGCCGTGGGCTCGTCCAGGATGAGCAGCTTCACTTCTTTGGACAGTGCCTTGGCAATTTCGACGAGCTGCTGCTTGCCGACGCTGATGTGCTGGATGGGGGTGACGGGGTTTTCGTCCAGGCCCACCCGGGCGAGCAGCTTGGCTGCCTCCAAGTTGGTCTTGCGCCAGTCGACCCAGCCGCGGGAAGCCATTTCGTTGCCCAGGAAGATGTTCTCCGCGATGGACAGGTACGGGCTCAGGGCCAGTTCCTGGTGGATGATCACGATGCCGCGCTTTTCGCTGTCGCTGATGGAGGCGAAGTCGCACGGCTCGTTCTCAAAGAGGATGTCCCCCTCGAAGGTGTTGTGGGCGTACACGCCGGAGAGCACCTTCATCAGGGTGGACTTGCCTGCCCCGTTTTCGCCGCAGATCGCGTGTACCTCGCCGCGGTTGACATCCAGGGTGACGTCCTGGAGGGCTTTGACGCCGGGGAAGGTCTTGGTGATCCCGCGCATCTGAAGAATGGGTACGTTCATTGGTTAATTCCCGCTGGTCTGATCTGTTGGGGGAGCGTGGGGGCCCCCGGGGGGGGGGGCCCCCCCCGGGGTGGGGGGGGGCACAGTATTTGGCGGGGGGGGGTTATAAAAACTCGAAAAAATAAGTGAGTTTGTTTG
>NZ_JBHVBL010000001.1:0-46327 GCF_042668165.1 Arthrobacter sp. NPDC057388 | reverse complement strand
CTTAATTTTGGTTCGGTTATTTGTTTAATTCCCGCTGGTCTTATCTGTGGGGGGTGGGGGGCGCCCGCGGCTGCGGGCGCCACGCCTTTTGGTGCTGCGCCTACTTGATGTCGGCGTCGGTGTAGTAACCGGAGTCGATCAGTTCCTGCTTGTAGTTGTCCTTGGTGACGATGACGGACTTGAGCAGGAAGGCGGGAACCACCTTGACCTTGTTGTTGTAGGTTTCGGTGTCGTTGGTCTCGGGCTCCTGGCCCTTGAGGACCGCGTCCACCATCTTCACGGCCTGCTCGCCGAGCTTGCGGGTGTCCTTGAAGATCGTGGAGTACTGCTCGCCGGCCACGATGGACTTCACCGAGCCCTTTTCCGCGTCCTGGCCGGTCACCACCGGCAGGGCGCCCTTGGAGTAGCCGCCGGTGCTGGTCAGAGCGGAGATGATGCCGATGGAGAGGCCGTCGTAAGGTGACAGCACGCCGTCGAGCTTTTTGCCCGAACCGTAGGCGGCCGTGAGGATGTCCTCCATCCGCTTCTGGGCGGTGGCTGCCTGCCAGCGCAGGATGGCGGCCTGTTCAAACTTGGTCTGGCCGCTGGGCACCTTGAGGGTGCCAGCATCCAGGTACGGCTTGAGGGTGTCCATGGCGCCGGTCCAGAAGAAGTTCGCGTTGTTGTCGTCCGGGCTGCCCGCGAAGAGCTCCACGTTGAACGGGCCCTTGCCCTCGACCTTTTTGCCGGACGCATCCACCAGGCCCAGACCGGTCAGCAGTGACGTGGCCTGCTGGACACCCACCTCGTAGTTGTCGAAAGTGGTGTAGTAATCCACATTGGGCGTGCCGTTGATCAGCCGGTCATAGGCGATGACCTTGACGTTTTGCTCCTTGGCCTTGGCCAGGACGTCCGTCAGCGTGGTGCCGTCGATCGCCGCGATGATCAGGGACTTCGCACCCTTGGTCAGCATGTTCTCGATCTGGGAAACCTGCGTGGGGATGTCGTCGTTGGCGTACTGCAGGTCCGTTTTGTAGCCGAGCTTGGCCAGGGACTCCGAGACGTTCTTGCCGTCGGCGATCCACCGTTCCGACGTCTGCGTCGGCATGGAGATCCCCACCAGAGCGCCGGCAGCGTCGGCGCTGCTGGAGCTGGAGGCGGCGCCGGGACGGCTGCCGCAGCCGGTGGCCCCCACCGTGACAGCCAGGACGACGGCGACGGCGCCCAGGAGTTTCTTGATTCTCACGTTATTCTCCTTCCGTGGCCTGGTAGGACCACGAATCGGTGCTTGAGCGGAAAGCGTATGTACTTTCCGCCGGGGCCGGCCACTTGTGTCCGGCGTACCGAGGCCGTTCCGCGTCTCCATTGGACCGGCACCGGAGGCTGTTACCACCGGAGTTCTACGTCCGGCTTGCCCCAACATTTCTGTTAGCGCTAACAATTACGGACAATGTTATCGCTGACAATGCTGTGAAGCAAGACACAGATTAGCTTCATCCCTGATTGGCATCGGAGCACGTCATGGGAAGCCGGAGGGCGCGCCATGCTAGGGCAGGGGCGTGGGCCAAACCGGGCCGCTGTCTGACCCTTCATGCGCGGCCCTACAGGACAAACTCACGAATGGCGGAAGCTTCGTGCTAAGGTCTTTCTCGCTGCTTCGGGAAAAAGTGCCACGCTGAGGCGTTGGCCCGGACCCGGAGGCCTACCTGCGCGGGTGGCGGAATGGCAGACGCGCTAGCTTGAGGTGCTAGTCCTCGAAAGGGGGTGGGGGTTCAAGTCCCCCTTCGCGCACAAATCGACAACACCCCCGGTCTTCGGACCGGGGGTGTTGCGTTTTTTCGCTGTAGCCGCGGGTGGGGCCGATGGTGAATTCCGCGAGGATCTCTCCGGTGCTGTGTTCCCCAGTGGCGACGTCGGTGCCGCGCACGAGCAGGATGATCATTGCCATTGATCCGATGCTCTCACCTGACACGATAGTTCCATGAATGCGGAGAAGCCCCTGCCTCGACGGTCCCTGCTGCTGGGTACGGCTGTTACGGCCGCGGGCGGCACGCTGGCCGTGTCCGCCTGCTCCGTCTCCCCTCCGGGCAGCATTGCCACCCCGGAGGCTCCCATTTCACCGCCAAGCGGCCGTCCCTTCCGAATCGGTAAGCTCAGCGAGATTAACGTCGGAGATACCGCCGCAGGGAAAGCCAATGGCAGGACTGTGGTTGTCTCCAGACCTGACGACCGCAGTGTCCTGGCCTACGACGCCACGTGCACACACGCGGGCTGCACGGTGGCGCCGGCCGGGACGACCTTCGAATGTCCCTGTCATGGCTCGACTTTCAAGGGATCGGACGGCAGTGTCATCACAGGGCCGGCACGCCGACCCCTGACGCCTCTAACGGTCGTGATCGACGGGGACTGGATCACGGTCGTCGCCTGACCATTTAGAACGCAAGCGGCATGCGGACACCAGCCCCCCTAAAACTGGTTAGCCCCAAGGAATCCCAAAGCTTTTCATAAGTTGCCCGAGCGAACCTGTTACGTGGTGGGAGAGAAGGCAAGGTGCCGGGTCCGCAACAGTATGCGCTTTGATTTCCTGTAGTCAGCGGGGGCGGTTGCTCAGGGACGGGCATAGGCACACAACTTTGGGGAGTGGTGAGGCTAGTGAACAATCCTAGGCGGATCAGCACGGACTATACGTTTTTTCGCCCCGACGGGCGCGGCAGGGACCGCAATTCTTCATGGCTGGGCGTAGCCCTGCTGGCAGCGACGCTGCTTGCGCTGGGCGCCCTGGTGGCGCCGGTGCCGCCCAACGCGGCCGCTGCTCCGGGTGACGTGGGGGTTGAAGGCCCTTCGCACGCCGGGACCGGTACTCCGACGGGCACGAAGCGGCAATCGAATGAACTGTGGTTCAACGACGGCATCTGGTGGGGAAACCTGTGGGACACCGCCACCGCGGATTTCCATATTTTCCGGTTCAATGCCGACGCGAGCTCATGGGTCGATACCGGTGTGCGGACGGAGACGCGGCCCAACACCCACCACGACGTACTGTGGGACGGAACGACGCTCTTCGTGGCAAGCTACCGGTTCGTCAACGACGGTCTGCCGGCCCAGCCGAACTCCCCGACGACCATGCGGCGTTACAGCTACAACTCCAGCACCAAGACGTACGTGCTGGAGAGCAGCCAAAGCATCAACAACCATGCCACTGAGACCCTGTCCATCGACAAGGACTCCACCGGACGCGTGTGGGCCACATGGCCGCAGGACAACCGGATCTATGTGAATGTCACCGCCACGGACGGCACCACCTGGGGGACTCCGTTCCCGCTTCCTGCAGCATTGGCCAATGTGTCCGTGGACGACGATTCGGCCCTGATCGCGTTCGGACCGGGCAAGATCGGCGTGATGTGGAGCCGGCAGGTCGGCGACGCTACTGACGGCATGTACTGGAGCGTCCACAATGATGGAGCGGCGGACAGCGCCTGGAGCACTCCTGTGGCGGCGGTGTCCGGGCAGCGCAGCGGGGACGACCACATGAACCTGAAGTGGCTGGACTCCACCAATAGTGGCCGCGTCTTCGCCGCCACCAAGACCTCATTCACCTCGGCGTCCCAGCCGCTGATCCAGCTGTTGACGTTCGACGGCTCGGCGTGGTCGGCGCACACCATCGCGACGGTGTCGGAGTGCCCGAACCGCGTGATCGTCATGATTGACGAAAGCACGCAGAGGCTGCGTACCTTCGCCACCTATCCCAAGCCGAGCGGCACGACGAACGCCGGCGTCTGCAGCACCTCGGGGGGTGCGATTTATGAGAAATCCACGCCGCTGAACGACATCAGCTTCACCACCAGCAAGACTGCCCGCATAGTCGACGCCGACCAGTACGTGCACAATGTAACGTCGACCAAGCAGAACCTCAACAGCGCGGCGCAGGGCACGGCCAGCAGCGGTGTGCTGGTGCTCGCCGACGTGAACGCCACCAGCCGGTATTGGCACTTTTACGAACCCGGCAGCGGAGCCGGAGACGATACAACGCCTCCCACGGTGGCGGGTACGGCTCCGGCAGCCGGCGCTACCGGCACCGCGGCGACGGCGAATGTGACGGCAACGTTCTCCGAGGCGATGAATGCCTCGACAGTCACCCCCGCCACGTTCACGCTGACCGCCGGGACCACGGCCGTGCCGGCCACTGTGGCGTATAACAGCACGAGCAGGGTAGCCACTTTGAACCCCACTGCCAGTTTGGCCGCGGGGACGACGTACACGGCGACCATCAAGGGCGGCGCCAATGGAGTGAAGGACGCTGCCGGCAACGCCCTGGTGACCAACAAAACCTGGACGTTCACGGCTTCGCGGCCGCCCACCACCAACCCGTCCACCTCCAGGCCATCCATCCGCAGCGCAGCCGACGTTGTCGCTGCCGGATCCGACGGCGTGCTGTGGAACTATGCGGCAAACGCCCGGGGCGGGTTCCAGCCCCGGCAAAAGATCGGCGTTGGTTGGCTCGGGCTGAACAAAGGCTTCGTGACGGACTGGAACAGCGACGGCGTTTTCGATCTCATCGCGCAATGGAACGACGGCCGGCTGAGCTTCTACCCCGGAAGGCCCGGTGGCGGATTCTTGCCCGCCCGGGCCATCGGACACGGCTGGGGCAGCTACCACGTCACGGTCGGGCGATGGCGCACAACTGGCAGGTATCCGGGAATTCTTGCCTATGACAGCGCAGGAACCCTGTGGTACTACGGCAACAGCGCTGGATCATTGCTGTCATCCCGCATCAGGAGCGGGACCGGTTGGGGCGGCCTGTACCTCACTATGACTGATTTCGACCAGGACGGGCGGCAGGACGTGCTGGCCAAACGCACCGATGGCAAGCTGGTGCTGTACCGTTCCACCGGGACCGGCCGCTTCGCCGCAGAAGCCAGGCGTACCGTCGGCACTGGCTGGAACGGCATCAACGGCATCACGGCCGTGTCCGGATTTGCCGCGGGAAGCTCCGGCCTCATGGCCAGGCTCAACGACGGCCGGCTCGCGCACTACCCGTTCAGCAGAGGGACGTGGGGTGCACGGACTATTGTTGGCAGCGGCTGGAACCCCTACAACATCTTCCGCTAGAACCAGCAAGGGCGCCGGACTCGAACTGCCCCCGGGGACCACCCGGGGGCAGTTCGCTGAACCTGGCCAAGCATGCGCCGCACCTATTCCAAGGCGGCAGGCCTGCGGCTACCATAACCACATCGCATCTGTCCATTAAATGTATGGAGAGAAAATGAAAACCTTTCGGGTCGTCACCGGAACTGCTCTCTTGGCGCTGATGTTCACTGCATGCGCCAGCCCGCAGCCCCAGGCAGCACCGCCAGCCGGAGTCGCAGCCGCATCGACGCCGAGAGCAATGCCTGCCCCCAAAGCAGCCGCAGCCGGCAATGAAAACGAACGCGGACAGGTGGTCCAGGAGATCGGTGAAACGGCGGTACTCGTTACCGACGGATATGATGCCCCTCCTACGATGACCTTCAAGGTGACGTCGATTGAGCCCGTCGAATGCGACGCGCCTGACGCACCGTCCCCACAGGGAACTGCCATGGCCGTAGCCCTGGAGATCGTCACCACCCCGACGTTCTCCGGCCCCTTGGAAATCAATGGCCAGCCTGGCCAGATCAGTTTCCGCCCGCACTACTGGAAGGGCTATGCCTCCAACGGCGAGCAGATGGACACCGTCGGGTCCTCCATCGAGCACAGCTGCCTTGCCGATAAGACAAAGCTTTTGCCTGACTATTTCGGCAAGGACCGAAAGCTGAACGGCGTCGTCATCCTTGATGTAACGACGCCGGCCGGCGAGGTCGCCTGGATCCCGAATGGCATCGGCGGCTGGGCCTGGGAGTACCCCGGGGATGACTAATCGGCCCCTTCCTGCTTCCGCGCAGCCGAGTCAAGGGCTTCCAGCACCCGTGCGTTGTTTGCCGCATCGGCGAGGTCGTAGCGGAGCGGCGTCCCGTTCAGGACGCTGTCGGCGAAGTGTTCGCCCATCCGTACGAAGTGGTTGACGCCCTCGACCTTGTGGTAAACCGTGTCCTGCCCGAAGTGATGCTCCTCCAGGACCGAATCCTCCTCCAGGAGTCCAAAAGGATTGTCGAGGTAGAGCCGGCCCTCGGTGCCCGTGACCTCCAGGTAGTTGCGGCGCTCCAGGTTCACCCCGGTGTCAAAAAGCGCGGTTGCATGGCCGGGAAAGCGCAGCACCCCCGCAATGCTGGTGTCCACCAGGCCTCCGTCGTTGGCGTCGCGGTAGTTGCCGAATGCGGCGACGTCGCCCGGCTCCTCCGCTGTGACCATGCGGCTCACGTTGACGCAGTAACACCCCGTATCAAAAAGGGCGCCGCCACCGAGCCCGGAATACCAGCGGATGTTGTCGCCGCTGCCTGCATCGAAGGAGTGGGCAACGTGGACAAACGTCACCTTGCCCACGGCGCCGGCAGCGAGCAGCTCCTGCAGCTTCTCGAAACGCGGGTGGAAGCGGTACATGAAGCCTTCGAGGACTTTGAGCCCAGTCTGTTCGGCCTTGCGGGCAATCTCCTCAACCTCGACGGCGCTCATCGCAAGAGGCTTTTCGCACAGGACATGTTTGCCCGCGTCCAGGGATTTCAGGATCCACTCGAGGTGCAGTGTGTTCGGCAGCGGAATGTAGACGGCGTCGATGTCCGGGGAAGCCAGCAACGCTTCATAGGAGCCAAACGCCTGCGGGATGCCATGCTTGTCGGCATACTCCCGGGCCCTTTCCTCGGTGCGGGAAGCGATGCCAACGACCTCGCCGTTTTTCGTTCCCTGAAACGCCGGAATTGTCTTCCGGACAATGCGGGCACTGCCCAGGATGCCCCACCGCAACTTCTCGCTCACTGAACTCTCCTTTTCCAGCCCGCCCAGTCAGGTATGGGTTCCGGGCGCTGCCGTCGCTTCCCGCCCAACGTTTCACGGGGCGCCGCGTGGTCGTCAATAGGGGGCCACGTGCCGGGCAGGACGGCGGGTTTTGTTCACAGTCACCTCAGGTAGGTAGTCTGGTCTACCTACTTACCTGAACCGCACTGCACTCCCGGAGGGTCCCCATGGCTGCTGCTCCTGTTCGCCCGCCGGCAACCAGGCGGCCCGCGCGTGCCAGGCTGCTCGAGGCTGCGGCCCGGCTTTTCTACGCCGACGGCGTCGCGGCCACGGGCATCGACTCAATCACCGCCGCCGCCGGTGTGGCCAAGAAGAGCCTCTACAACAACTTCGCTTCCAAAGCCGATCTCGTGGCCGCCTACCTCGCCGCTCGGCACGAGGAATGGCTCGCCCTGTACCGCGGGCGGGCCGCGGCGGCTGACACTCCGAAGGGCCGCGTCCTCGCCGTGTTCGACGCCTACATTGACCACGCGAACTTTGCCTACGAGCGCGGATTCCGGGGGTGCGGCCTGCTCAACGCCGCCGCCGAATTGCCGGCGGGCGCTCCCGGCAGGCAGGCCGTGCGGCAGCACAAGGAAGAGGTCGAGGCGCTCCTGCACCGGCATGTGGCGGAGCTGCTCCCACAGCAGGATGAGCTGGCTGCGGGGACTGCCAGGCATCTGGCGTTCCTGCTCGAGGGGTCGATGGCCAGGGCGGGCCTCGAAGGCGGAGACCGCTGCCTGCATGAAGCCCGGATGATCGCCGCCCACATGCTGGGGCAGCTGTGAAGGCGGTCCCCGGCCGGATGAACGGGGCGCTGCTGGGGGCTGTCTTCGTTGTGGCCGCATCGACGCTCTGGGGTACCACCGGGACGGTTGCCACTTTCGCGCCCTCGGTGAGTCCGCTGGCGATCGGCGCGGTGGCCATGGGCATGGGCGGGCTGCTGCAGGCGCTGTACGCCGCGCGGCCGATCGCAGGCCACTGGGCCGGCCTCCGGGGCCGGTGGCAGCTTGTCTCACTCGGGGCAGCTGCCGTCGCGGTCTACCCGCTCGCCTTCTACAGCTCCATGCACCTGTCCGGTGTGGCACTCGGAACCGTGATTTCGATCGGCTCCGCCCCGCTCGCATCTGCGGTCATCGAGCGGCTGGCAGAGCGCAAGGAGCTGACCCGCGGCTGGATGCTTGGCGCGCTGATCGGGGTGGCCGGCGCCGGACTCCTGTGTTTTGCCGGTGACAGTGCCGGGCGGCCGGGTGCCGTCTCGCAGGCCTGGGCCGTCCCGGCGGGAGTCGCCCTGGGGCTCGTGGCGGGCGCCACCTACGCGCTGTACTCATGGGCCGCCCACCGCCTGATCAGCGGGGGAGTGCCATCCCGGGCCGCCATGGGCGCGGTGTTCGGGCTGGGCGGAGTGCTCCTGATGCCTGTGCTCGTGCTGACCGGCGGGCCGCTCCTTGAGTCGTGGGGCAACTTCACCGTGGGCGCCTACATGGCGCTTGTCCCCATGTTCGCTGGCTATGTTCTCTTTGGGTGGGGGCTGGCGCGCGTGCGTGCGAGTACAGCTACTGGCCTGTCCCTGATGGAGACGGTTGTCGCCGCCATTCTTGCCGTCGTCGTCGTGGGTGAACGGCTGCCCGTGCTGGGCTGGCTCGGCATGGTGATGGTGCTCGCGAGCCTGTTCGTCCTGACTCCCCGCGCATCCTCGTAGGGCCGTCTTCCTGGCGCAGCTCGGGGCGTCCTTCCTGGCGCAGCCGGGGCGTCCGGCCGCGAACCAATGTTTCCGGCATGTTAACTCCATGTTTCCAACATGTTAACTCCAATGGCAAAAGCGGTGGCCGAATTTCTCATGGAAGTTGCCCAAAAGGCCTCCCGCAGGTGAATTCACTGACGTACTTTTATTACAGGAAAGCAATCCCAGACTTGATGGAGGAAAGACAATGACACGGGAGGAAGCCTTCGCACGGTGCACCCCGGACTCGTACGTAGAGTTCTACGGCGGCCGCTGGCTCGTCGTGCCGTTCGCCCAGGTGGAGCAGCCCGCCTTCTTCGTCTGCTCCCCGGCGGCGCTCCGCGGCGGCAGCTAGCCGGAACCGCCCCACGGCCCGGGCGGGCAGGGTGGCGGCGGCTGGCCCGATAAAACATTAATTTGCGAAATGAATAACTGCATTCGGCAAATGGGCTGGTAATTTATTTGCGCATGAAAAATGGCGGCGGGGATATTCCCCGCCGCCATTTTGCCTATTGCCAGCCCCGGCGGTGCGGCTGGCGCTAAACCCGTGCTAAAAGCTCCGCAGGCTCTCCGGCGAGCAAACGAAGAACTGCGGCTGCTCCACCGGCGCGAAAGGAACCACCAGCCACCGGCCGCCGTAAAACTCGACATACGAGTCCTGCGGGCACTTTGCGTAGGCTTCTTCACGGGTCATTGGTCTATCCTTTCGGTTCAAAACGTTTGGCTGTTTTTCTGCTGATATCCATGATTCCGAACCGAAGAGGATGGGGTAACGCCGTTTTCTGACAGTCCTGCCTACCCATTGGGGTGGGAGGGCTAAGCCGCTAGGACCGCAGGAAGAATGTGGCGGCCGGCCGTTCCTCCTTGCGTACCTTCGCCACGGCCAGGGCGCCCTGCCGAAGCACGAGGTAGGACCCCGGAACGTCGACCGACTCGAAGGAGGCGCCGGCGGTATCCGACAGGCCGCTCCGCTTGAGGAAGGCCGACGACGACCCCTCCGTGGTGGCGATGGTCACCGCTGCTCCCCGCAACCGGAGGTAGCGCCCCTTGGTCAGGACCGGCTCGATCACCACCGAGTTCTTCTTGGCATAGCCGGACGCGATGCGGAACTGGGACGCCCCCAGCGCGGGGGAGGAGGCAGCGGTGACCGTCACGCCGTCGTGCGCCAGGAAGGTGCCCGGCGCGGAGGCAGGTTCCAGGCGGACCGGAAGTTCGCCGTCGCCCACCGGCACACCGAAGTTCGGGGTGCCGTCCGCGTTCCAGTACAGCCGCTGGACCCGGGCGTGGCGGTTGGGGTCGTACAGCGGGTCGCCCACGATGGCCCGGTAGGACCGGGCGTGGTAGACCAGCACGTCATTGCCGGCCTCGTCCACGGTGAAGGAATTGTGGCCGGGCCCGTACTGCTTGGATCCCTCGTTGGTGGTGAAGACGGGCGTTGGCGTTTTCTGCCAGGACGCAGCGTTGAGCAGGTCGGCAGAGGCGTCTGCGGTCAGCAGGCCCATGCAGTAGTTGGCGTCGGTGGCGCTCGCGGAGAAGGTTACGAAGATCCGGCCGTTGCGCTTGATTACCGCGGCGCCCTCGTTCACCTTGAAGCCCCGGGTCTCCCAGTCGAGCGTCGGGACGGCAATGCGGACTGGAGTGCTGGAAAGCGTGGACGGCGAGGACATGGAGGCGATGTACAGGCTGGAGTTCACACCGGTGTCGCTCTGGGCCCACAGCAGATAGCGCGTGCCCTGGTGCTCGAAGGTGGTGGCGTCCAGGGAGAAGGTGTCGGCATGGGTGTACACGCGCACCGGCTGCCCCCAGACGGCGGTGGCCGGATCGGCGTCGGCAGTTGAAATGACGTAGATCCGGACCCGGAAGACGTCGCTGCTGTCGCCCGCCGCGAAGTAGATGTGCCACTGGCCGTCGAAGTAGTGCAGCTCGGGTGCCCAGATGTGCCCGCCCATGGTGCCGGATGCCGGCCGGGTCCAGACGACGGCTTCCGCCGCGCTGCCCAGCCCGGCGATCGTGGGGGAGGAGCGGACGATGATGCGGTTGTACTCGGGCACGGAGCCGGTGAAGTAGTACTTGCCGTCCGTGTGCTTCATCAGCCAGGGATCCGCCCGCTGCGGCACCACCGGGTTGATCAGCGGGGAAGGATCGACGGCGGCGGCAGCGGCGGGTGCCGCCGCCAGCGCCCCGCCGCCCGCTCCGGCGACGGCGAAAGCTGCGGCTGCGGCGGTTCCGGTGCCGAGGAACGACCGTCGGGAGAACTGGCGGTTGAGGGAATCATTCATGCTGAAAAGTCCTTTCGACGTGCGGGAATTGACGTGCGGGAATTGACGTGCGGGAACTGACGTGCGGAACGGCAGGGAGCGGGGCGGGGCGGTCAGCCGGCTTTCCGGGCGAAGAGCCGCTGCAGCAGGATGAAGACGAGGAGCAGGCCGCCGATGACGATCTTGGTCCACCACGAGCTGAGCGTGCCGTCGTAGGCGATGAAGGTCTGGACGATCCCCAGCACCAGCACCCCGACGACGGATCCCAGGACGTAGCCGGTGCCGCCGGTCAGCAGCGTGCCGCCGATGACCACCGCGGCGATGGCGTCCAGTTCCATGCCCTGCGCCGCGAGGCTGTAGCCGGAGAGGCTGTAGAAGGAGAACAGGATGCCGGCGATGGCGGAGCAGAGGCCGCTCAGTGCGTAGACGAGGATCTTGGTGCTCTTCACCGGCAGGCCCATCAGCATGGCGGAGTGCTCGTTGCCGCCGATGGCGTAGACGGTCCGGCCGAAGCGCGTGTGGTGCAGGACGAAGAAGGCCGCAGCCACAATCCCGAGGGCCAGGAGCACACCGGGAGAGACGAAGAGGTCACCCGGCAGCGGAATCTGCGCCTGTGCCATTCCCGTGAAGAAGCCTTCGGTGACCGGGATCGAGTCGAGGCTGATCACGTAGCAGAGTCCGCGCGCCAGGAACATGCCGGCCAGCGTCACGATGAACGGCTGGATGTCGAAGTACTGGATGATCAGCCCCATCAGGAGCCCCAGCCCGCCGCCGATCACGAGGACCAGGACGATGACGGCGCCCGCGTTCCAGCCCTGCTGCAGGAGCGTGGCACTCACCATCATGGACAGGGCGACGACGGCCCCCACGGAGAGGTCGATGCCGCCGGTAAGGATCACGAAGGTCATGCCGACGGCGAGCACGATCAGGAACGTGTTGTCGATGAAGAGGTTCAGGAAGACCTGGCCGGAGAGGAAGCTCGGGTACATGCCGGCCCCCACGGCGAACATGGCGAGGAACAGGCCCACCGTGGCCAGCGTGGGCGCGTAGCGGGCGCCGCCGCGGAGCCGTTGGCGCGCCGGCGACGGCTTCTTGACGGTCAGGGGCGAAAGCGTGGACAGGGGAGACATCAGATCGCGACCTTTTCCTTTGTGGCTTCCGGAGTGGCGGAGTTGGGTGCCTTGAGGCTGCTGAACAGTTTCCGTGCCCGGGGAGCCTGGAGGAGGCATACGGTGATGACCACCAGCGCCTTGAACACCAGCGTTACTTCCGGCGGGATGCCGAGGGTGTAAACAGTGGTGGTCAGCGTCTGGATGATGAAGGCCCCGACGACGGTTCCCACCAGGGTGTACCGCCCGCCTGCCAGCGAGGTGCCGCCGATGACCACCGCCAGGATCGCGTCCATTTCGATGTAGAGCCCGGCGTTGTTGGCGTCGGCGGCCGTGACGTTGGAGCTGATCATCAGCCCGGCAACCGCGGCGCACACGGCGCTGAAGACGTAGACAATCCAGATGATGTTCCGCGAACGGAGCCCGGCCAGGCGGCTGGCCACCGGGTTGATGCCCACCGCTTCGATCAGGGTTCCCAGTGCAGTGCGGCGGGTAAGGACGGCGGCCACGGCAAAAACGGCCGCGGTGATCAGGATGGAGACCGGCAGGGTGAACAGGTAGCCGGCGCCGATGGACTTGTAGTGGTCGTTGGACACGGAGATGATCTGGCCGCCGGTGATGAGCTGGGCGATGCCGCGGCCGGCCGTCATGAGCACCAGCGTGGCGATGATCGGCTGGACGCCGATGGTGGACACCAGGAAGCCGTTCCAGACGCCCAGGACAAGGGCGGCGACGACGGCGATCAGGACGGCCATGGCGGCCGTCACCGGGGAACCGGGCTCCGGGGACGCGGCGATGTAGGTGCAGGAGGCAGCGCCGGCAATCGCCACCACCGCGCCGACGGACAGGTCGATGCCGCGGGTGGCGATGACCAGGGTCATGCCCAGCGCGATGAGGATGGTGGGTGCGCCGTTGCGCATGATGTCGATCAGGCTGCCGTAGAGGTGGCCGTCCTGCATGCGGAGGCTCAGGAAGTCGGGCCGGAAGATCTGGTTCAGGAGCAGCAGCGCGGCCAGGGCAATGACCGGCCAGGCAAGCCGGTGTTTCAGAAGGGATTTCACTGAGGATTTCATGGGGGATTTCATTGGGCACCTCCGGCGATGACCGCCATGACGTCTTCCACGGAGACGCCGTCGTTGTTGATTTCGGCGACCATCGCCCTGTCCTTGATGACGGCGATGCGGTCGCTCACGCGCAGGACTTCCTCGAGCTCGGAGGAAATAAAGAGAAGGGACATGCCGTCCGCGGCGAGCTGGCTGACGAGCTTCTGGATCTGGGTCTTGGCTCCGATGTCGATGCCGCGGGTGGGCTCGTCGAGGATCAGGAGTTCGGGGTGGGTGACCAGCCAGCGGGCCAGGAGCACCTTTTGCTGGTTGCCGCCGCTGAGGTTCTTGATGAGTGCCTCGGGGTTGGCCGGGCGGATATCGAGGGTTTTGATGTACTCGGCCACGAGTTCGTCCTGGACCCGGCGGGGGATGCGGCGCGCCCAGCCCTTGCTGGCCTGCATGGCCAAAACCAGGTTGTCGCGGACGGTGAGGTCGCCGATGAGGCCTTCGGCCTTGCGGTCCTCGGAGCAGAAGCCGATGCGCTTGTCGATGGCGGTGCGCGGGGACCGGATCTTCTGGCCGGCACCCTTGATTTTGATGGAGCCTTCGTCGGCCCTGTCGGCACCGAAGAAGAGCCGGGCGATTTCGGTCCGGCCCGCGCCGAGGAGGCCCGCCAGGCCCACGACCTCGCCGGGGTGGATGGCCAGGTCCACTTTGGACACCGAGCCCTTCCGGCCAAGGGCCCTGGCTTCGATGAACGGGGTACCGCCGGTGCCGGCGCCGGAGCTGGTCCGCGCGGTGCCCTGGTCGAGTTCGGCCAGGGCTTCCATGTCCTTGCCGATCATTTTGGAGATGAGGCTCATCCGGGAGAGGTCCCGGGTCAGGTATTCGCCCACGAGCTTGCCGTTGCGCAGGACCGTCATGCGGTCTGAGATTTCGTAGACCTGTTCGAGGAAGTGGGAGACGAAGAGGATGGCGACGCCGCGGTCCCGGAGGTCCCTGATCACACGGAAGAGCTGCCTGACTTCATCGGCGTCAAGGCTCGACGTCGGTTCGTCCAGGATCAGGACCTTGGCGTTGATCTCCACAGAGCGGGCGATCGCGATGAGCTGCTGGACGGCAATGCTATGCGTGGACAGCAGCGAGCCGGGGTCGATGTGGTCCAGCTGCAGTTCGGCCAGCACCTCCCGCGTCCGTGCCCGCACGCCCTTCCAGTCAATGGCGCCGCGGCGGCGTGGTTCCCGGCCCAGCAGGACGTTCTCCTCGACAGTGAGGTTGGGGCAGAGGTTGACCTCCTGGTAGACCGTGCTGATGCCGGCCGCCTGGGACTCCCCGGGCGAGGAGAACCGCTTCGGTTCGCCGAGCACCGTGATGGCGCCGGCGTCGATGGTGTACACGCCGGTCAGGGCCTTGATCAGCGTTGACTTGCCGGCACCGTTCTCACCCATCAGGGCGTGGACCTCACCTTGGAACAGGCGGAAGTCGACGCCGTCGAGCGCCTTGACCCCCGGGAATCCAATAGCTATGCCGGTCATCTCGACGACCGGAACGATTTCGTTCATCCTCGTGTCTTTCCTGTGAATGGTGTCCCGTGCGGCGGCGGTCATCCGCCGCCGCACGGACGTTCGGGGCCCGTTCAGTACCAGTTAGTACGGGCGGGTGGCCAGAACCTGCTTGGCCTGCTCCTGCGTGAAGGTGGTCTCCTCGGTGACGACGCGCTCGGGCACGCTTTCGCCGGCCACGACCTTCTTGGCCAGATCCATCAGCTGGTCACCAAGCATCGGGCTGCACTCGACGATGTAGTTGATCTTGCCGTTGCTCAGGGCGGTCATGCCGTCCTTCACGGCGTCGATCGTGATGATCTTGATGTCCTTGCCCGGAACCTTGCCCGCGGCTTCGATTGCCTCGATCGCGCCCAGGCCCTCGTCGTCGTTGTGGGCGAACACGACGTCGATGTCAGGGTTGTTCTTGAGGAATGCCTCCATGACCTGCTTGCCGCCGCTGCGGGTGAAGTCGCCGCTCTGGGACGCGATGATCTTCAGATCAGGATCAGCCTTGATGGCCTCCGCGAACCCTTCCTTGCGGTCGTTGGCAGGCGCGGAACCGGTTGTGCCCTGGATCTCCACGATGTTCACCGGTTCGCTCGCTTTGGACTGCTCAACGAGCCATTCCCCGGCCTTCTTGCCCTCCTCGACAAAGTCGGAGCCGAGGAACGTCTTGTAGAGCGTCTTGTCGGAGGAATCCACCGCGCGGTCCGTCAGGATGACCGGAATCTTCGCGTTCTTGGCTTCCTTCAGCACGGTGTCCCAGCCGGACTCCACCACGGGGGAGAAGGCAATGACGTCCACCTTCTGCTGGATGTAGGAGCGGATCGCCTTGATCTGGTTTTCCTGCTTCTGCTGGGCATCGGAGAACTTCAGGTCGATGCCGGCCTTCTTGGCGGAGTCCTGGACAGACTTGGTGTTGGCGGTGCGCCAGCCGCTCTCGGCGCCGACCTGGGCGAAGCCCATGGTGATCTTGTCTCCGCCGGAGTTGCCGCCGGCGCTGCCGGCGCCGGCGGATCCGCCGCAGGCAGTGAGGGTCAGCATCGATGCGGCGGCCACCGCAAGCAGGGATTTCTTAAACACAACATCCTCCCGGAAGCGTAGTTACATGCAGGCGGGAGACTACAAACACCGCCGTTGCTGCAAGTGAGCTGATGCGCTCTGTGGATCATTGTGAACGCTAACAATCTGGACCGTCAAGTAGCTCGGGTCACAATTTCGCGGCAACGCATCGCGGACTGTCGAATTTTGAGAACGCCCTTTACAAGTGCGGAAAGATGCCGAATACTCGACTCCGGCCGGCCCGTTGTTAGCGTTCACAAGCAGCTGGTGAATCGCAGTCCCTTCACACCGGTCGCCGGCGAACCGTTCAATGGAGAAAGGCCATCCCTTCCATGCCACCAAAACTTTCAAGACCCGCCAAGAGGACCTGCACCCTGATGCTGACGGGGTCCCTGGCGGCCGCGCTGCTTTCAGTGGCGCCAGCCCTGGGCGCGAACGCGGAGTCCGGCCAGAACCGGACCATCAGCATCAACGCGGCGGAATCGGGGCCTGCGATCGATTCCACCATGTACGGCGCCTTCTACGAGGACATTAACCAGGGCGCCGACGGGGGCATCTACGCAGAGCTCGTCCAAAACAGGTCGTTTGAGTTCAATTCCGCCGACAACCGCGCCTATTCCCCGATGACCGCCTGGGAAACCCTGAGGCGGGGCAGTGACGGAACAGTCGCCGTCGTCAATGACGGCAACCGGCTGAACGAGAACAACCGGAACTACCTGCAGATCGACGCCACCGCCGCCGGCGCCGGCGGCGGCGCCGGAGTGGGGGTCCGCAACAGCGGCTGGAATGCCGGGCAGAAGCTGGAGGCGAAAAAGAAGTACAACTACTCCGTGTGGGCGCGCACCTCCAACCCCTCCGGGTCTACCCTCGCCGTGACCCTGGAGACTCCCGAGGGCTCCCGCCTGGACATCGCCACCATCAAGGTCAAGGGCGACCGCTGGGCCAAGTACGAGGTGACCCTTTCACCCAAGTCCTCAACCGGAGCCGGCCGGCTCGCGACAGTGGTCCAGGGCACCGGCACGGTCCGCCTGGACATGGTGTCGCTGTTCCCCCAGGACACCTGGAACGGCAGGGAGAACGGCCTGCGCAAGGACATCGCCGAAAAGATCAACGACCTGCACCCGGGCTTCCTGCGCTTCCCCGGCGGCTGCATCGTCAACACCGGAAGCTACGACACCTACTCCGCCCCCAACTACACGCGTGCCCGCACCTACCAGTGGAAGGACACCATCGGCCCAGTGGAGCAGCGCCCCGCCAACCGGAACTTCTGGGGCTACAACCAGACCTACGGGCTCGGCTACATGGAGTACTTCCAGTGGGCCGAGGACCTGGGCGCCGTCCCGGTGCCGGTGGTTCCGGTTGGCGTGACCGGCTGCGGCGACACCAACCGCGCTCCGGACCAGGCGACCCTCGACCGGTACATCCAGGACACCCTGGACCTGATCGAATTCGCGAACGGCGACGCCAGCACCGAGTGGGGCGCCAAGCGCATCGCCTACGGCCACCCGGCACCGTACAACCTGGACCGCATCTCGCTGGGCAACGAGGAGTACAAGCCGGAGTTCAAGGAGTACTTCACCCAGTTCTACAACGCCGTGCGCAAAGCCCACCCAGAAATCAAGATCATCGGCAACACCGGCCCCTTCAGCCAAGGCCCGGAGTTCGATGACCTTGCCCAGTTCAACGCGGCAACCGGCGTGGACCTCGTGGATGAGCACTACTACAACGAGCCGTCCTGGTTCCTGAACAACAACCACCGCTACGACTCCTACGACCGCAACAGCTACAAGGTCTTCCTCGGCGAATACGCCTCCAAGGGGAACAAACCGGAGAACGCGCTGGCCGAAGCCTCCTACATGACGGGCCTCGAGCGGAACGCCGACGTGGTCAAGATGGCGTCCTACGCTCCGCTGATCGCCAACGAGGCCAACACGCAGTGGAGCCCGGACATGATGTTCTTCAACGGCACGTCCGTGCGGACCACCCCCAACTACGAGGTCCAGAAACTGTTTATGAACAACGTGGGGAACCAGGTTGTGCCGAGCACGCAGGACAACCCGGCCTCCACCGTGGTGCCGATTTCCGGCAAGATCGGCCTGTCCACCTGGGCCACCTCAGCCCGGTACGACGACGTCAAGGTCACCGGAGCGGACGGCGCCACCCTGTTCAGCGACGACTTCTCCGGAACGGCGGCAGCCTGGACCGGCAACGGCACCGGATCCTGGTCCATCCAGGACGGCGGCTACGTCCAGTCCAGCACCACCGCGCAGAACACGATGGTGACCGCCGGCAGCGCAGACTGGAGCAACTACACCCTCAGCACCAAGGCCACCAAGCTGACCGGCTCTGAAGGCTTCCTCGTCTCCTTCGGAGTCAAGGACACCGGTAACTACTTCTGGTGGAACCTGGGCGGCTGGAACAACTCGAAGTCCGTCGTCGAGAAGGCCGTCAACGGCGGCAAGACGAACGTCATCGAAAAGAACACGGTGATCGAGACCGGGCGCCAGTACGACATCCGGATCGAGGTCAGCGGCCGCACGGCGAAGCTCTACCTGGACAACGTCCTGTGGGGCACCGTGGACGACACGCAGACCGACCCCGTCTACTCCGTGGTCACGAAGGACGCCACGTCCGGCGACACCATCGTGAAGGTGGTCAACACGTCCGCCGAAAAGACACCGGTGGACATCAGGGTGGCGGGCGCGGCCAACATCAGCACCACGGCTGCGGTGACCACCCTCACCCAGACGGCTGACGGGCAGAACCTGGCGCCGTCGTCGGGCACCTTCAGCGGTGCGGGAGCGGAGTTCACCTATGAGTTCGAACCGAAGTCGGTGACCTTCATCCGGCTGGCGGACGCCACTTCCCGCAAGTAGGGACCACCAAAGCCCGCGGCTTTGACCGGGAAGGCCCGGCTGCACTGAACAGCCGGGCCTTTCCCTTACCCGGACCATTTCCCCACCAGGCCATTTCCCACCGGACCATTCCCGAGGAGATCCAATGATGAATTCCGTGTCCAGACGCAACATCCTCCGGCTCGGAGCGGCCACGGCCGTCCTGCCCTGGCTGCCGTCCCTGACGGCACAGGCTGCGAGCGCAGAGCCGCCGGTTGCCGGTGCAGCGCTCGCCGGCGCGGGCGCACTCAGCCCCTTCAAACTGTCCGACGTCAGCCTCGGGCCGGGGGTGTTCGCCCGCAAGCGTGAGCTGATCCTGAACTTCGCCCGCGGGTACGACGAGCGGCGCTACCTCAACGTTTTCCGTGCCAACGCCGGCCTGCAGCCGCTGGCCGGGGTGGTGCCGCTGCCCGCCGGCGGCTGGGAAGGCCTCGACGGCGAAGCCAACGGCAACCTGCGCGGGCACTTCACCGGGCACCACATGTCCATGCTGGCCCAGGCCTACGCCGGCACGGGGGAGGAGGTTTTCGGAACCAAGCTGCGGAACCTGGTGGGGTCCCTGCACGAATGCCGGGAGGCGCTCTCCCGGGAACCCGCCATCCAGTCCACGGGCGGCAGCCTGTCGGGGACCGCCGTCGACCTTGCCCGCGGTTCCTATCTCTACGGCCAGCTGCCCGCCGGCTCGGTGGACGGGCTGACGGCCATGACCTTCGCCGCATGGGTGCGTCCGGCGGCGGCGGCGAACTGGGCGCGGATCTTCGACTTCGGCAACGACACCAAAACCTACGCGTTCCTCGCCCAGCGCGACGGCGCCGGCCTGCCGCGGTTCGCCATCACCCGGAATTTCGCCGGGGGTGAGCAGACCATCATGAGCGCCGCCCCGCTGCCGGTCAACGAATGGAGCCACATTGCCGTCACCCTCGACGGCCACGCCGGAACGCTGTACGTCAACGGAAAACAGGCCGGACAGAACACCGCCATGACCCTGACCCCGGCCCTGCTGGGAGCACTCGCCAATGTGTGGCTTGGCCGGTCGCAGTACAATGACCCCACCTTTGCCGGCGCCTACCAGGACGTCAACATCTGGCAGTCCGCGCTGACCCCCGCGCAGGTCGCAGAAGTGGCGGCAGCCCGCGCGTCGGACACGTCCGCCGGAAACGGCGACGTCGTCTCGCTTGCCTGCGGCGAGACCGGCGGCTCCGTGCTGTCGGACGCCTCCGGCAAGGGCCGGCACGCCACGGTCCGCCGCACCTGGGGACTGCCCAGCCATCCGGGCTTCCTGGCGGCATACCCGGAGACCCAGTTCATCGAGCTGGAAAGCAGGACCACCCCCGACTACTTCCGCGTCTGGGCTCCCTATTACACAGCCCACAAAATCCTGAAGGGCCTGCTCGACGCCTACACGGCAACCTCCGAACCTAAGGCACTGGAGCTGGCCTCAGGGCTCTGCGACTGGATGCACTCGCGGCTGAGCAAACTCACCCCTGCCGTGCGGCAGCGCATGTGGGGAATCTTCTCCAGCGGCGAGTACGGCGGCATCGTCGAGGCCATCCTGGAGACCCACCGCCACACGGGAAAGCCGGAGCACCTTGAGCTCGCCAAGTACTTCGACCTTGACTCCCTCATCGATGCGTGCGCCCAGGACAAGGACATCCTCGCCGGACTGCACGCCAACCAGCACATCCCGATCTTCACCGGCCTGGTGCTCATGCACAACACCACCGGCGAGGAGCGGTACCTCACGGCGGCCCGCAACTTCTGGAGCATGGTGGTGCCCACGCGCATGTTCAGCATCGGCGGCACCAGCCAGGGGGAGTTCTGGAAGGACCGGGGCCGGATTGCAGCCACCCTCAACGCCACCGACGCCGAATCCTGCTGCGCCTACAACATGCTCAAGCTCTCGCGCGAGCTGTTCTTCAAGGACCAGAATCCCGCGTACATGGACTACTACGAGCGGGCGCTGTTCAACCAGGTCCTCGGCTCCAAGCAGGACCGGGAGAGTGCGGAGCTGCCGCTGGCCACCTACTTCATCGGCCTGCAGCCCGGCGCCGTGCGCGACTTCACGCCGAAACAGGGGACCACGTGCTGCGAAGGCACCGGCCTGGAATCGGCAACCAAATACCAGGATTCCGTGTACTTCACCGCAGCGGACGGCAGTGCCCTCTACATCAACCTCTACATGCCGTCCACCCTGCGCTGGGCCGCCAAGAACATCACGGTCAAGCAGACGACGTCCTTCCCGTTCGAGCAGAAAACGACACTGAAGATCGAAGGCGCCGGGGAGTTCGAGATCCGGCTGCGGGTTCCCGCGTGGGCCACTGCCGGCTTCACCGTCCGGGTCAACGGTGCGCCGACTAAAGGGACGGCGAGGCCGGGCAGCTACCTCAGCCTCGCCAGGACCTGGAAGAACGGCGACACGGTGGAGGTGGACATGCCGTTCACCCTCCGCGCAGAAAAGGCCCCGGACGATCCTTCCGTGCAGACGCTCATGTACGGGCCGGTGCACCTGGTGGCACGCGACGCCCGCACCGACCTCCTCCCGTTCGGCCTTTACGGAACGGCCCGGCTCAACGGTGACCTTGCACCGGCCCTCCGTCCGATCGCCGGCAAACCCCTGCACTTCACCCTCGCCGGCGTCGAACTCGCGCCGTTCCTCGAGGGCACCGAGGACGCCTTCCACTCATACTTCCGCCGCGAGGAACCTTCCGTGGTGTTCGCTGGCGTGGATTCCGGGGTAGCCAACCCGGCGCGGACCAACCGGACAACGCTCCTTGACGACATCTGGCAGGCAGCCCCATTTGCCAACAAGCCGGACCTGCTCCGTCGCGTCACCCAGGTGACGGACACGTGGGTTTCCGAAGGGGCGCTGACTGCCGCGGACGCAGGCCGAATTTACAGCGCGGCCCAGCGGGCGGCCTTCGGGCCGGCCCGCGGCTGAGCTGACGTACCTCACCAACCACCGCGGCCTCCGGGCCGCCCAAACGAAAGTGTCGCAATGTTCCCTACCCACCCGCGGGCCCGCACGGGCCCGGCCATGACGACGGCGGCCGCACTTGCCGCCGTCGGCGCCCTTGCGCTCGGCGGACTGAGCGCCATACCCGCCCGTGCCGCCGTCGACGACGGCCTGGTGCTCAAGTACAACCTGACCGGCGCCGCCGGGACCGTGGCAGAGGACAGCTCCGGCAACGGGCGCAACGGCGTCATCAGCGGTGACGCCACCGCGCTGGGCAGCGAGGGGCTGCAGCTGGGCGGCACCAACGGCCACGTCAAGCTGCCCAATGACGTCATGCGCGGGCTGGACTCCATCACCGTCTCCACGGATGTGAAGATCGCCGCCGACCAGGGCACCCCCTACTTCATCTGGGGGCTGGGCAACACCACCAACGGCACCGGCAACGGGTACCTCTTCAGCACGGGCAACTCGTACCGGACCTCCATCGCCAGCGGCAACTGGTCCACCGAGCAGACCACCAGCGCCAACCGGGACCTGGCCCGCGGCGCCTGGAAAACCATCACCTACACCCTGAGCGGCGGAACCGCCGTCCTCTACGAGGACGGCACCGAAGTCGCCCGGAAGACCGGGGTCACCATCACGCCGGGAAGCATCGGGGGAGGAACGACGACGGCGAACTACCTCGGGCGGTCCGTGTACAGCGGCGACAAGTACCTCAAGGGCCAGGTCCGCGACTTCCGCATCTACGACCGTGCCCTCACGGCCGACGAAGTGCGCGAGCTCGGATACGTTTCCCCGGAACAGCGGGTTGCCCTCGACCTGCAGGACCTGTCGCTCGGGGACACCTCCGCCGTGACCTCGAACCTGTCGCTGCCGGCCAGCGGGCCCAACGGCTCGGCCTATGCCTGGTCCTCCTCTGATCCGGCCACCATCTCAGCGGAGGGTACGGTGACCCGGCCGGCCCACGGAACCGGAGACGCAACCGTCACGCTGACGGCCACGGCCAGCTCAGGCGGGGCATCGGCGTCGAAATCCTTTACCGTCACCGTGCCGGAAGATATCAGCGACGAGCAGAAGGTCAGTGAAGCCTCCGCCGCCCTGAATGTGTGGGACGCCGACGCGATCCGCGGGAACATCACCCTTCCCGCTGCCGGACTGTACGGCACCGCGGTGGAATGGAAATCGAATGACGACGCCGTGATCACGCCCACGGGCGAGGTCACCCGGCCCGCGTACGGCAGCAAGCCCGCCGTGCTCAACCTGCAGGCCGCCATCAGCCTCGGGAAGGCGAAGGCGAAAAAGAAGTTCCGCGTCACGGTGCTGCCGCTGCCCAAGGCGGAGGCCAAGGAGGGCTACGCCTTCGCGTACTTCACCGGCAACGACGTCGCCGGTGAAAACATCTACATGGCCGCCAGCCGCGGCAACAACGCCCTCAAGTGGGACGAACTGAACGGCGGCCAGCCCGTCCTCAAGTCCGGGCTCGGCACCAAGGGCCTGCGCGATCCGTTCATCATCCGCTCACCGGAAGGCGACAAGTTCTACATGATCGCCACCGACCTCTCCATCGGCAGCGGCACCAGCTGGGACTCGTCCCAGCGCCAGGGCAGCCAGCACATCGAGGTCTGGGAGTCGACCGACCTGGTCACCTGGTCCGGACAGCGGCACGTGAAGGTCTCCCCGGACACCGCGGGCAACACCTGGGCGCCGGAAGCGCACTACGACGAAAAGATCGGGGCCTACGTGGTCTACTGGGCCTCCAAGATCTACGCCGACAACGACCCCAACCACACCGGCGGCACACACAACAAGATGATGTACGCCACCACCCGGGACTTCCGGACCTTCAGTGAGGCCAAGGTGTGGAACGACCCCGGCAACTCGGTCATCGACTCCACGGTCATCAAGGAGGGCGACACCTACTACCGGTTCACCAAGGACGAGGGGCAGGTCTCCGGCTGCCTGGACATCATGCAGGAAAAGTCGAACGACCTGCTGGCCGTCGATGGACCCGCCACGAGCCCGCGCAACTGGACGCTGATGGCCAACTGCATCGGCAAAAACGCCGGAACCGGCGGTGTGGAGGGGCCCACCGTCTTCAAGTCGAACACGGAAGAGAAGTACTACCTGTTCGTCGATGAATTCGGGGGCCGCGGCTACATCCCGCTGGAAAGCACCAGCCTGGAAAACCCCGACTGGAAGCTCTCCACCAACTACGAGCTGCCGCGGGCCCCGCGCCACGGCACCGTCCTGCCCGTCACCAAGACGGAGCTGGAGCGTCTGCACAGCCAGCTCTGATTCACTCCTCCACAGCGAGGGAGCCCCGCCTGAACTCCATGAGTTCAGGCGGGGCTTCTTTGTGTTCTTGGCCACGCGATTCGTCAACCGGTTGACCGCTCAGGAATAATGGAAGGGATCGAATGTCCGGCAGAGCCCGGCACGGCCCCCACGGCGACGCAACAGATGCGCTGAACAGACGGCGTCATCAGCCTTCCGCCCGGCCCCTTCGACTTCCCCAAGAACAACTTTTGATATCGCCCTGGAGAAAATATGCAAAGCGCCGGCATGATGGCCCTCTTCCTTTCCCGCTCCGACAGCCTGGCCACCAGCGCCCTGCCCGGCGCGCCGACCGTCGTCGAGGCGCCGCGGTCGGCGGCCTGGAGCACGTTCAGGGGCCGTACCGCCAGCTTCCTGCACCGCCTCGCCTGGGCGGTTGAGCCCAAGGTGACCGAGGGCCGCTGACCAGGTAACGGAAGCGGCCCAGCTAAAGCGGCCCATGCCGGGCCGGGCATAGAATCGTTCCGTTGATTTTCTGCCCCTCACGCACATGGGAGTCGCCGTGATCCGCAAGGCCGATGCCGGTGACGCTGCCGCCCTGGCGGAGTTGGCGGCGGTCACGTTCCCGCTCGCCTGCCCGCCGGGCTCCTCGCCCGAGGACATCGCGCTCCACCTCCAGCGGACGCTCAGCCAGGAGAAATTCTCGGAGTATCTCGCGGACAGCGGGATTGTCATCCTGGTGCTCGAGGAAGGCGGCCGGCTGGACGGCTACACCCTGCTCGTCGACCGGCAGCCAACCGATCCGGACGTGCTCCGGGCCCTGGGGACCAGACGGTCCGTTGAACTGAGCAAGTGCTATGTGCACCCGGACCACCACGGCCGGGGCGCGGCTTCCTCGCTCATGCGGGCCTCGCTGGACTGGGCCGCGGAGCAGGGGTCGGACAGCGTCTGGCTGGGTGTCAACAGCCAGAACGCCAAGGCCATCCGCTTCTACGAAAAGTCCGGCTTCACGAGGGTCGGGACCAAGTCATTCACCCTGGGCGACTCGGTGGAAAGCGACTTCATCCTGGAGCAGGCGCTCACGGCGAAGGGCTGACGGGCTCGGCCGGCCCGCGCGGCTCACGCCTCCCCGGGAACGAGGCGGACAGCTGCTGCCGCCAGGTCAACGGGCTGTTCCGGAGCACGGCGGCCACCGCGAGCAATCCGGCCAGCAGCACCACGGCCCCGCCTGCCGCCACCGACCACCGGGCCCCGAAGGTGGTGCCGAGCCAGCCCATGAGCGGCGCCCCCAACGCAGTCCCGCCCTGCAGGGTTGCCAGGTACAGGGCAAGCACGCGTCCCCGGAACTGTGGCTCCACGGAGAGCTGGATGCTCGTGTTGCAGCTGTTCAGGAAGGTCAGGGAGGCCAGCCCGACCGGAACC
The DNA here is from genome assembly GCF_042668165.1 of Arthrobacter sp. NPDC057388. NCBI lineage: Bacteria > Bacillati > Actinomycetota > Actinomycetes > Micrococcales > Micrococcaceae > Arthrobacter > Arthrobacter sp. NPDC057388. Next base: position 21,160 of record NZ_JBHVBL010000001.1, on the reverse strand, counting down.
AGGACGGCGGCGTACAGCCAGAACGACGGCGAGACGCTGGCGATCAGTGTAAAGAATCCCAGTCCCAGCGCCCCGCCCAGCAGGTAACGCAGCCGCGGGCGCGCCCTGCGGGCGGCAAGCAGCGCGCCGGACAGTGTTCCGACGGCCATGATGGAGCCCAGTAGTCCGAATTCGCCCGGCCCCATTCCGAACTCCGCAGTGGACATCAGCGCGTTGATGATGGGGAAGTTCATGCCAAAGGCGCCGAGGATGGCCACCAGGACCAGGATGAGCACCAGGTCAGGGCGCCGGCGCACGTAGCCCAGTCCCTCGGCAACCTGGTGCTTTCCGCGGGCCGCGGGCACGGCCGGGGCAAGCTCAGAACTGCGGATGCGCGTCAGGGAGATGATGACGGCAATGAAACTGGCCGCGTTAAGCAGGAATACGGGACCGGTTCCGGCCCACGCGATCAGGACGCCTGCAATAGCAGGCCCGGTGAGCCGGGCGGTGTTGAAGGACGCGGAGTTCAGTGAGACCGCGTTGGCGATGTCGTCCTGCCCCACGAGTTCGGAGACGAAGGCCTGGCGCGCCGGCCCGTCAATGGCGCTTGCCAGCCCCAGGAACAGGGCGGCCGCATAGACCTGCCACAGCTGCGCCCAGCCGGTCACCACCAGGAGCCCGACGATCAGCCCGCACAGGCCCATGGCCGTCTGCGTCCACAGCAGGATGGTGCGTTTGGGGTACCGGTCTGCGAGGACGCCGGCATACGGTCCGAGCAGCAGCATGGGCAGGAACTGCAGGGCTGTGGTGATGCCGACGGCGGTGCCCGAGTGGTCGGTGAGGACAGTCAGGACCAGCCAGTCCTGGGCCACCCGCTGCATCCAGGTGCCGATGTTGGAGACCAGGGCGCCGCCGGCCCACAGCCGGTAGTTGGGGTTCCGCAGGGCCCGGAAGGTGGCACTCATCGGGCGATCATCTCCTGGAGGATGTGCGCGGCGCGGCTCAGGGTATGCCGGTCCTCCGGGCTTAGCGTGGCAACGCGCTGGGCCAGCCAGGCGGTCCGCTGGTCGCGTGCCTCTTCGAGGGCTGCCTCCCCGGCAGGAGTGATGCTGACCTGGATCTGCCGGCCGTCCTCCGGGTGGGCTGAGCGGGACACGAAGCCCAGCTCCGCGAGGGCGTTCACGATCCGGGTCATCGACGGCGCCTGGACGTGCTCCCGGTCGGCGAGTTCCCGCGGCGTGTGCGGTCCGTGGCTGTTGAGCTGGGCCAGGACGGTGTACTGGCCCGGTGTGATGACATCGCCCGTGGCCTCGACCCGCAGCCTGCGGGAGGTCCTCATGACCGCGGTCCGGAGGTCAATGGCCAGGGTATCCGGAGTGATTGAATCACTGGCTTTTGCGGCTGCCGCTCGGACTGGTGGCATCTGAAGCCTCCTCGGGATGTGGTTAGCTCCGCTAATTAGCATTGCTAACTATTATTCTCCGTCGTTGCCCGTGCGGCAAGGCAAGCCAGTGTGTTATTGGCTACGCCGTGTGCTATTTGCTGCTCGGAATGGACATGAGGCGCTGCATCTGGTTGCTGGCCTCGCTTCCCGGAGCCGGGGTGTAGACCACAATGTGGAGATCGGGCCGGTCCGAGGGGGAGAGCTGGTGGTGCTCCAGCTGGAGGACTCCCACCGCCGGATGGTGGAACAGGCGCTCACGGGATTCGAAGCCGAGGATGTCGTACCGGTCCCAGGCTGCCCGGAACTCCGGGCTGGCTTCCCTGAGCCGTTCCACCTGGTACTTGATGTCCGGATCACCCAGCCGCTGGCCGGTCTCGGCCCGGAACTCTGCCAGGAAGCGCTTGCTGGTGACCTCCCAGTCCGGAAGCAGTTCCCGGACATAGGGGTCGGTGAAGACCAGCCACAGGAGGTTGCGGTCCGGTGCGGGAACCTTGGCAATGTTGGGGTAGAGCGCGGCGTAGGCCGTGTTCCACCCGGCGACTCCCCAGTCGGGGACGAGCGCAAACGCCGGATTGGGATCCAGCGCGTCCATCAGCCGCTGAACATGGGCCGGCGCTGTCGCGGCGGCAGGGCTGGCCGGCGCCGCTGTTGCGTAGCCCCCGAGCGACAGGACGTACGCCAGGCCGGTGTCCGAAAGGTGCAGGGAGCGGCAGATGGACTCCAGCACCTGCCGGGACGGGCTGATGTCCCTGCCCTGCTCCAGCCAGGTGTACCAGGTGACGCTTACGCCGGAGAGGAAGGCGATCTCTTCCCGGCGCAGGCCGCGTTCACGCTTGCGGGCTATCGGGGGCAGGCCGTACTCGGCCCGTACAGCCTGGTCCCGCCGGGCCCGCAGGAAGAGGCCGAGCTCCTTGCGTCTCTCTGAACCCTGCATCCCCGAACCCTGCACCCCTAGATACTATTACTCTGGTACTCCCACTACTAGTATCAGGACCGTCTTCCACCTCCCTTCCGGACCACGCAGGATGGTAGACATGCCTGCACTACGCTCAAAAACAGTCACCCACGGCCGCAACATGGCAGGAGCCCGCGCGCTGCTGCGCGCCTCCGGCGTCGCCAACTCAGACATCGGCAAGCCCATCATCGCCGTGGCTAACTCCTTCACCGAATTCGTTCCCGGCCACACCCACCTCGCCCCCGTGGGCCGGATCGTCTCCGACGCGATCCTCGCCGCCGGCGCGGTTCCGCGCGAGTTCAACACCATCGCCGTGGATGACGGCATCGCCATGGGCCACTCCGGCATGCTCTACTCGCTGCCGTCCCGCGACCTGATCGCCGACTCCGTCGAGTACATGGTCAACGCCCACTGCGCCGACGCCCTGGTGTGCATCTCCAACTGCGACAAGATCACCCCCGGCATGCTGATGGCAGCGCTCCGCCTGAACATCCCGGTCGTCTTCGTTTCCGGCGGCCCCATGGAGGCCGGCCGCGTAACCCTGACCGACGGCTCCGTCCGCTCCCTGGACCTGGTGAACGCGATCGCCGACGCCGTGGACGAGTCCATCTCCGATGCAGACATCAACCTCATCGAAGAGAACGCCTGCCCCACCTGCGGATCCTGCTCCGGCATGTTCACCGCCAACTCCATGAACTGCCTCACCGAGGCCATCGGACTCTCCCTGCCGGGCAACGGCTCCGTGCTCGCCACCCACACCGCGCGCAAGGCGCTGTACGAGAAGGCGGGTGCCACCGTCGTCGAACTGGTGAAGCGCTATTACGACGGCGACGACGACTCCGTGCTGCCGCGCTCCATCGCCACCGCGAAGGCCTTCGACAACGCCATGGCCCTGGATATCTCCATGGGCGGCTCCACCAACACCATCCTGCACCTGCTGGCCGCAGCCCAGGAGGCGGGCGTGGACTACGGCCTGGCGGAGATGGACGCCAAGTCCCGCCAGGTGCCCTGCCTGGCCAAGGTGGCCCCGAACGTCGCCAAGGACAAGACCTATTACATGGAGGACGTGCACCGCGCCGGCGGCATCCCCGCACTGCTGGGTGAGCTGAACCGCGGCGGCCTCCTGCACAAGGACGTCCACTCCGTGCACTCGGCCGACCTGGACGGCTGGCTGGATGACTGGGACATCCGCGGCGGCAAGGCCACTGAGGAAGCGAAGGCCCTGTGGCACGCGGCTCCCGGCGGGGTCCGCTCCTCCACGGCGTTCTCCCAGTCGAACGAGTGGACCTCCCTGGACACCGACGCCGAGGGCGGCTGCATCCGCTCCGTGGAGCACGCCTACTCCAAGGACGGCGGGCTGGCCGTGCTCCGCGGCAACGTGGCCGTCGACGGCGCCGTGGTGAAGACCGCCGGCGTGGACGAGTCCATCTGGATTTTCTCGGGTCCGGCCGTTGTGTGCGAGTCCCAGGATGAAGCCGTGGAAAAGATCCTGAACAAGACCATCAAGGAAGGCGACGTAGTGGTCATCCGCTACGAAGGCCCCAAGGGTGGTCCGGGCATGCAGGAAATGCTGTACCCGACGTCGTTCCTCAAGGGCCGCGGCCTGGGCAAGAAGTGCGCCCTCATCACGGACGGCCGCTTCTCCGGCGGCACCTCCGGCCTGTCGATCGGGCATATCTCCCCCGAGGCTGCCTCCGGCGGCACCATCGCCCTGGTGGAGGACGGCGACATCATCAGCATCGACATCACGCAGCGTTCCCTGGAACTGCAGGTCTCCGACGAGATTCTCGCCGAACGCCGCGAAAAACTGTTGGTCAACGGCGGCTACAAGCCCAAGGACCGGGACCGCCAGGTGTCAGCGGCGCTGCGCGCCTACGCGGCCATGGCCCTTTCCGCGGACAAGGGCGCCGTCCGCGACGTTTCCCTCCTGGAAAACTAACCGGCGGGCATTGCTGTGGGGCGGGGGCTCAGTCCTCCCCGCCCCACAGGGCCTTGCGCAGCAGCCACCGCAACTGGCCGGCTTCGTCGTCTGAGAGTGCGGCGAGCTGTTCGTGCTCGCAGGCTTCCAGGGCTGCCCGGGCTTTCGTGTGGATCCTGCGGCCCTCGGCGGTGGAGACGATGATCCGGGCACGCCTGTCCTGCTTGCCGGTCGAGCGCTCCACGAGTCCCCGGTGCTCAAGGTCGTCCACCAGGCTGACCACCTGGCTGGGATCCAGGCTCAGGAAGGTGGCGAGCTCCCGCTGGGTCGGGCCCAGTTCGCTGCAGGCGAGCGTCAACACCCAGAACGACCGTTCCCGCAGCCCGAAGTCCCCGAGGGCACGGTTGTTCAGCAGGGCCCCTTCCGTGTGCAGCTTGGCCAGCAGCAGGCCGGCGTCGTCGCCGATTCTGGCGGCCGCCAGCCGCGGCGTTCCGGCTTTAGTGTCCTGCATAGCGATGCCCGCTCCGGTAGTGGTGAAAAACAATCATTGATCGTATCAACAATCGGTCGGGCACCTTTGATGACGGCGGCGAGCTGCCCGCCTCCCGTCAGTTCACGCCTGGCGCCGCCGTGCTCTGCCTGATCACGAGTTCAGTGGGCACCAGGGTGACGCCTGGTTCCGTGGTGTGGGTTCGGAGCTGCTGCAGGACGTTGTCGACGCAGCGCTCACCCACATCCGCGAAGTTCTGGTGGACCGTGGTCAGCGGGGGAGCGTAGGAGGACGCTTCGGGGACGTCGTCGAAGCCGACGAGGCTGATGTCACCGGGGACCGATTTTCCTTTTTCCCGGAATGCCCGCAGCAGGCCGAGGGCCATGTGGTCGTTGGCTGCGAAAACGGCGGTGCAGCCGGGTTCGTCGGCGAGCCGCAGGCCGGCGGCGTAGCCGGAGTCGGCTGACCAGTCGCCGCGGAGCAGCGGCGGGGCGGGCCTGCCGGCAGCGGTGAGGGCCGTGCGCCAGGCGGCGGCACGGCGTTCGCTGGCGAACGATTCCTCGGGGCCGGCGACGTGCCAGACGGTCCGGTGCCCGAGATCCAAAAGATGCCTGACCGCCTTCTGCGCGCCGTCGGCCTGGTCGGTGTCCACCACGCTGTAGCGGTCGCCGGCGTCGGAATCAACGACGACGACCTTCACTCCCGGTGGCAGCGTCACCGTGGCGGCGTCGAGGAGGTGGACCTCCATGATCGCTATCACGGCGTCGACGGCGAGTTCGCCCATCCGGGAGAAGGCCCCCTGGATCCCGGCCTGGGTCGGGGCTGTCACCGGAATCAGTGTGATGGCGAAATCCTGCCGGGCAGCGTGCAGGGCGATGGCCTCCAGGGTGCGCATGTTCCCCAGTGAGGAGAGCGAGAACGTGATGACTCCGATGGTCCGGAAGCTGCCGCGCTTGAGCGCTCGGGCGGCACTGTTCGGCCGGTAACCGAGCTCGTTCATCGCCGCAATGACCTGCCGCCGTGTGCTTTCGATGACGTCCGGACTTCCGTTGGAAACCCGGGACACCGTCTGCGCGGACACGCCGGCAAGCTTGGCGACGTCGGCCATGGAAACCTGCTGCTTGCGCCGCACCGCCGACGCATTGTGAACCGGGGGTTGACCGGATAAGTGCTCCATGTCACCATCTTACCAATCATGTTTGCGCAAACATACACAAAAGCGCACAGCAATGTTTACGCAAACAGAGCAGTATTTCGCCACCCGCAGCCCGACAGAGGACCTTCCATGACAATGACGTCCCCGCACCTGGCGGCGCCGGCAGCATCGGCCGCGCCGGCAGGCCGCACCAGACGTGCCAACCGCCGATCCTGGGCGGGCTGGTGGTTCATCGGCCCGTTCATGGCCGTTTTTGGCCTGGTGTTCCTGGCACCGATCGCCTACTCCATCTACCTCAGCGTCTTCCGCAACCAGCTCATCGGCGGCACGGCGTTCGTCGGCCTGGACAACTACGCCCGGGCGTTGGGTGACCCGCAGTTCTGGTCCGCGCTGGGCCGGGTCTCACTGTTCCTGGCTGTCCAGGTGCCGGTCATGCTCTTCATTGCCCTGGTTGTGGCCCTTGCCCTGGACAGTGGCCGGCTCTACGGTAAATCGTTCTTCCGGATCTCGATCTTCCTGCCCTACGCCGTGCCGGCCGTGGTGGCCACGCTCATGTGGGGCTTCATGTACGGCACCCGCTTCGGCCTGGTGGGAAACATCAACCAGGCCTTCGGCCTGAACCTGCCCAGCCCGCTCTCCTCGGAACTGGTGCTGGCCTCGATCGGCAACATCGTCACGTGGGAGTTCATCGGCTACAACATGCTGATCTTCTACTCGGCGCTGACAGTCATCCCCAAGTCCCTCTACGAGGCCGCCGAGATCGACGGCGCCGGACAGTTGCGGGTCATCACCGCCATCAAGCTGCCGGCCATCCGCGGCGCCATCGTGGTGGCCACCATCTTCTCTGTGATCGGCAGTTTCCAGCTCTTCAACGAGCCCAGCATCCTCAAGAGTCTCTCGCCCAACACCATCTCAACGTTCTTCACGCCCAACCTGTACGCCTTCTCCCTGTCGTTCTCCGGGCAGCAGTACAACTACTCCGCCACGGTGGCGATCATCATGGGCCTGATCACCATGGCCATCGCCTACGCCGTCCAGGTCCGCGGCATGCGAAAGGAGCGCTGACCATGAACGTTCAGACCGCCTCCCGTCCGGGCAACCCCGGCGCCGCCAAGAGTGCGTCGCCTTCCGCCCGCCTCCGTTCCCCAAGCCGTTCCCCACTTCGTTCCGGTGGGACAGCCCGTTCCCGGCGCTCCCGCCGGAGCGTGGCGCTGACCCTCCTGATGGGGCTCGTCCTGCTGTACAGCCTCGCCCCGCTGTTCTGGCTGCTGGTCAATGCCACCAAGACCCAGGACGGGCTTCTCAACTCGTTCGGTCTGTGGTTCGACGGCGATTTCGCCCTTTGGGACAACATCGTCCGGACAGCGACGTACGACGGCGGGATCTTCCTCCGCTGGTTCGCCAACACGGTGCTGTACGTCGTGCTCGGCGCCGGCGGTGCCACCTTCCTTGCCGTGCTCGGCGGCTACGCGCTGGCGAAGTTCGATTTTCCCGGACGGAAGGCCGTATTCGCCGTCGTGATCGGTGCGGTGGCCATCCCCGGAACGGCACTGGCCGTTCCCACCTTCCTGATGTTCAGCCAGATGGGTCTCACCAACACACCCTGGGCCGTGATCATCCCCTCGCTCATCTCGCCCTTCGGCCTGTACCTCATGTGGACCTTCGCGTCGGAGGCCATCCCCTCCGAGATCATGGAGTCCGCCAGGATCGACGGCGCGAACGAGGCCCGCACCTTCTTCCAGGTCTGCCTCCCGCTGCTGACTCCCGGCATCGTCACCGTGCTGCTTTTCACCATGGTGGCCACCTGGAACAACTACTTCCTGCCGCTCATCATGCTGAAGAACCCGGACTGGTATCCGCTCACCCTGGGCCTGAACGCCTGGAACGCGCAGGCCGGCACTGCGGGCGGGGAAGCCATCTTCAACCTGGTCATTACCGGGTCCCTGCTCACCATCCTCCCGCTGATCGCGGCGTTCCTGCTGCTCCAGCGCTACTGGCAGTCCGGCCTGTCCGCCGGAAGCGTCAAAGAATAACGCCCGTCCCACAACAACGCAGTTAGAAGGAAGACATGACCAAGAACCTGACCCGCCGCGGCCTGTTGCAGAGCACCGCCGTCGCCGCCGCACTCGCTTTCGGGCTCACCGCCTGCGGAAGCGGCGGCAACGCCGCGCCCCAGCAGACGGTCAACAGCGACGCCGTCGAAACGGCCCTGCAAAAGGGCGGCAAGCTGACCGTGTGGGCGTGGGACCCGTCCCTGAAGAAAGTCACCGAAGACTTCGAGGCCAAGTACCCGAACGTGGACGTCAACCTGGTCAATGCCGGCACCGGCAACGACCAGTACACTGCCCTGCAGAACGCCATTTCTGCCGGTTCCGGCGTGCCCGACGTCGCGCAGATTGAGTACTACGCCCTCCCGCAGTTTGCCCTGGGCAAGTCACTGGCCGATCTGGCTCAGTTCGGCGCCAAAGACCTTGACGGCACCTTCACCGCCGGTCCATGGTCCTCGGTCCAGGCACAGGGCGGCGTGTACGGCCTGCCCATGGACTCCGGTCCCATGGCACTGTTCTACAACAAGGAGCTCTTCGACAAGCACGGCATCGCAGTACCCACCACCTGGGACGAGTTCCTCGAAGCAGGCCGCGCGCTGAAGAAGGCTGACCCCAAGGCCTACATCGCGAATGACACGGGCGACGCCGGCTTCACCACCAGCATGATCTGGCAGGCCGGCGGCAAGCCCTACCAAGTGGACGGCACCAACGTCGGCATTAACTTCTCGGATGAGGGATCCGCCAAGTTCGCCGAAACCTGGCAAAAACTCATCGATGAGGACCTCCTGGCCCCCATCAGCTCCTGGAGCGACGAGTGGTACAAGGGCCTCGGCAACGGAACCATCGCCACCCTGGCAACCGGAGCGTGGATGCCCGGGAATCTCGCTTCCGGCGTTGCCGAGGGTGCCGGCAAATGGCGGGTCGCGCCCCTGCCGCAGTGGGAGAAGGGCGCCACCAGCAGCGCCGAAAACGGTGGCAGCTCACTGGCCATTCCCGCCGCCAGCAGCCAGGCCGCGCTGGCTTACGGCTTCCTGAAGTACACCAGCGTGGAGGACGGAATCCAGACCCGGATCGACCACGGCGCATTCCCCGCAACCGCAAAGGACCTTGCATCGGAGGAATTCCAGAACGCCGGCTTCAAGTACTTCGGCGGCCAGAAGGCCAACCAGATCTTCGCTGAATCCGCCAGTAACGTCCCCGCCGGCTGGTCATACCTGCCTTTCCAGGTCTACGCCAACAGCATCTTCAACGACACCGCCGGACAGGCCTACGTCTCCGGCACCAAGCTCAAGGACGGCCTGACAGCCTGGCAGGACGCCTCGCTCAAGTACGGCACCGAACAGGGCTTCACGGTCAAGCAGTAACTTCCCCCCACCACACCTCCGAAAGAGGAGATCCATGTCCCACACCACGCCCCACCGCTGGCTGCGCTGGCCGTCCCCGGACACAAAGCGGCTGGCCTTCGGTGCCGATTACAACCCCGAGCAGTGGCCCCGCGAGGTCTGGGCGGAGGACGTGCGGCTCATGAAGGAAGCCGGGGTCAACATCGTCTCCCTGGCGATCTTCTCGTGGGCACGCCTCCAGCCTGCACGGGACACCTGGGACTTCGCTTGGCTCGACGACGTCATCGACCTGCTGCACGCCAACGGCATTGCCGTGGACCTTGCCACGGCGACCGCCTCGCCGCCGCCGTGGCTGGCCGCCGAACACCCCGAAATCCTCCCGGTCACCCGGAAGGGCGAAACCCTCTGGCCAGGCGGCCGGCAGCACTGGCGGCCCACGTCCCCGGTTTTCCGCGAACATGCCTTGGTGCTCGTGCGGGCCATGGCGGAACGCTACAAGAACCACCCCGCCATCTGCGCCTGGCACGTTTCCAACGAGCTCGGCTGCCACAACGTCTATGACTATTCCGACGACGCCGCAGCCGCCTTCCGCCGCTGGCTCCAGGACCGCTACGGCACCCTTGAGGAGCTGAACGCCGCCTGGGGTACCGACTTCTGGTCCCAGCACTACGCGGACTGGAACCACATCCTCCCGCCGCGCCAGGCCGCGTCCTACCCGAACCCCACCCAACAGCTGGACTTCAAGCGCTTCTCATCGGACTCGCTGCGGGACTACCTGCGCGCCGAGCGGGAGATCCTCGCCAGCATCACCCCGGACATCCCCGTCACCACCAACTTCATGGTGATGGGGGAGACGAAGGGGATGGATTACGCGGCCTGGGCGGCCGACGTCGACTTCGTCTCCAATGACCACTACGTGGTCCCTGGCCCGCAGGACCATGACGAGCTGTCCTTCTCTGCCAACCTGACCGGCAACATTGCCGGCGGAAACCCCTGGTTCCTGATGGAACACTCCACCAGCGCCGTCAACTGGCAGCCCGTCAACATCCCCAAAAAGCCCGGGGCACTGGCCAGGGATTCCCTTACCCACGTGGCCCACGGTGCCGACGCCGTCTGCTTCTTCCAGTGGCGGCAGTCGCGTGCCGGCGCGGAGAAATACCATTCCGCGATGGTGCCGCACGCGGGCAGCAACAGCAGGCTCTTCCGCGATGTCACCGCACTGGGACAGACCCTGGAACAGCTCTCGCCGTTGGCCGGCAGCCGCCGTGAACCGGCCCGGGCCGCGATCCTCTTCGACTGGGACTCCTGGTGGGCCAGCGAACTGGACTCGCATCCCACAGACCGCCTCCGGTACCGGCAGGAGGCGCTGGACTGGTACTCGGCCTTCCTGGCCAACGGCATCCGCGCTGATGTCCTCCCGGTGGCGTCCGCCCTCAAGGGCTACCAGCTGGTCATTGCACCCGTCCTGCACGTGGTGCCGGCGGAGCTGCGCTCGCGGTTGACCGGTTTCGTTGAAGCCGGCGGGCACCTGGTGACCACCTACTTCTCGGGCGTCGTGGACCAGAACGACCACGTGTGGCTCGGCGGGTATCCCGGCGCGCTCAGTGATCTCCTGGGGATCCGGGTGGAGGAGTTCGGCCCGCTGGCGCCGGGGAAAGAAGTAACGCTCGACGGCGGGTCAACAGGCACGCTGTGGGCAGACGCTGTGGCCACCACCTCTGACGAGGCGAAGGTCCTGCGCCGTTTCACCTCCGGTGACCGCGCCGGCGAGCCGGCCGTGACGCGGCGCAGTGTGGGCGCCGGATCGGCCGGCTATGTGGCCACGCGGCTTGGGCCTGACGGCCTGGTCCCCGTCCTGCGTGAATTCGCGGGCCTGGCCGGCGTCGAGTCTGAACTGCCAGCGGAACTGCAGGGCGCCGTCGAACTCACCATCCGTACCGGTGAGAACGGCCGCTTCCGGTTCCTGATCAACAGAACAGACCACGCGGTGGACATCTCGGCAGTGCCGGGTGCTGTCCTGACCGGCACTGCCAAGCTGGCCGCCCGCGGCGTGGCAGTTCTTCACAAATCTAACTAAGGCAGCAGTCCCCAAAGATAAGCAGCAGCACCGCACCGAAGGGAATTCAATGACGAACAGATCCAGACGGCCCTGGGCCGTGACCGCCGCCGGCGTCACCGCGGCGGTCTTCGCGGCCGGCCTGAGCGCCGGACCCGCGCTCGCCGCGCCGGCAACCCAGGAACCCGTGCCTGCCGGCGCCGTGACCGTACGGCCGGACCCCTCCTACCAGGGCGACGCCTTCGAAGGCTGGGGCACCAGCCTGGTCTGGTTCGCGAACGCCACCGGCGGCTATCCTGACGAGATCCGGAACAAGCTCGCCGACATGGTCTTCGGCGACGACGGGCTGAACCTCAACATTGCCCGGTACAACATCGGCGGCGGAAACGCCCCGGACGTGAAGGACTACCTCCGGGCCGGCGGCGCGGTGGAAGGCTGGTGGAAGGCCCCCGAGGGAACTACCCGGGAGGACAAGGACTGGTGGGATCCGGAGAACCCCGACCACTGGAATCTCGACGCCGACCGGACCCAGCGCTGGTGGGTGGACCGGATCAAGAAGGACATCACGCACTGGGAAGCCTTCAGCAACTCCCCGCCCTGGTTCCAGACCGTCAGCGGATATGTGTCAGGCGGCTTCAACTCCTCCCAGGACCAGCTGCGGAGCGAGAGCGTTGACGACTTCTCCGCCTACCTGGTGGGTGCCGTCAAGGAGCTGGAAAGAGCCCACGGCATCAACATCGACACCCTCGATCCCATGAACGAGCCGAACACCCCCTACTGGGGAACCAGCCTGAATGCGGACGGGCAGCCGGTCGGCGGCCGGCAGGAAGGTGCCCACATGGGCCCCGAACTGCAGCAGAAGGTGGTCCAGTCCCTCGCCAAGGCATTGGCCGCAGCTGACACGGACGCAGTCATCAGCGCCATGGACGAAACCAACCCCTCGACGTTCGCCAACAACTGGAACAGCTACTCGGCGGAGGCCAGGTCACAGGTCAGCCAGCTCAACGTCCACACCTACGGAACCGGACAGCGGACCTCAGTCCGGGATATCGCCAAGGGCGAGGACAAGCCGCTGTGGATGAGCGAAACCGGCGGTTCCTGGCTGGACGGGCAGAACTTCACAAGCATGCAGCCCGGCCTGGGACTGGCCCAGCACATGGTCAACGACCTCCGCGAACTGGAACCCTCGGCCTGGGTGTTCTGGCAGCCCGTTGAGGACTACAACAACATGAAGCCCGGCGGCGAAAGTGCCATCGGGTCCAACTGGGGCGAGATCCAGCTACCCTTCGATTGCGCTGCCGGCGACACCCTCGAAAGCTGCCCGATCTACACGAACACCAAATACAACACAGCGCGGAACTTCACGCACTACATCAAGCCCGGCGACCGCCTGGTCAAGGTGAACGACCTCAACAGCACGGCCGCAGTCACGGACTCCGGCGCCACCGTGGTGCACGTGAACGACAGCAAGCAGGAGCGTCCCGTCGCCTTGGACCTTTCCGGCTTTGGGGCCGTTCAAGGCAACGCCACCGTGACGCCGGTGACCAGCGACGCATCCGGTGCGCTCGCGGAAGGTGAGCCGGTCGCCGTCGGCAAGGACCGCACGGCGCTGCTCACGGTACCGGCGGAATCGGTCACGACGTTCCTCATCAAGGGTGTGCATGGCGTGGCCAAGGACGCGGCCCTGGTGCAGTCAGGCCACACTTACCGCCTCCAGGGCATCGAAAGCGGCAAATCCCTCACCCAGGCCGCTGATGGCGCGGTGATCCGTTCCGGCGCCGGCGCCGACCAGCAGTGGAACCTCCGCCGCCTCAGCGGCGAGAACAGCAACCGTGCCCGCTACGCGGTTGAAACGCCCGACGGCGGCCGGCAGCTCGCCGTCGTCGACGGAACGCCCCGCCTGGTGCCGGCGGCAGCAGACCCGGCGGAAGCCTCACAGTGGACCATGTCCACTACCGGCGACGGCACGTACACGTTCGTCAATGCTGCCACCGGCAGGCTCCTGGAGGTGGGCGGGCATGCCACCGCGGAGGGCTCCCCGGTGACGCTGTGGACGGCGAACTCCGGTGAGAACCAGCGCTGGAAGGTCATCGACGAGACTGTCCAGGGATTCCAGGACGTTGCGGCATTCACCGTGCCAGGGACCGCCCCGGAGCTGCCCGACACCGTAGTGCCGGTTTACCGTGACGGTTCCCGCGGCGGGCTGCCGGTGACCTGGACGATGCCGCCGGACGCCCGGTGGAGCAAGCCCGGAACCGTTGCCGTGCGCGGAACAGCGACCGACGTCCTGGGTGTTGCCCATCCGGTCACGGCCAACGTCACGGTCGACACGCTGGTCTCGACCCTTCCGGCCCGCGCCAAGACGTATGCCGGCGGAACTCCCGTGCTGCCCGCCACCGTGACCGCGGTGACCACGGGCGGCAGCAAGGTGGAGCGGCCTGTTGTCTGGGAGACGGCAGGACCGTTCACCGCTACCGGCGTAGCCACCGTTGCGGGCACGGCAGACGCCGCCGACGGCAGGACACTCCCGGCCACCGTCCGGGTGCAGGTCACTGCGGGAACGCCCGACAACGTGGCCGATGATCCCGGGGCGGTCTTCGGCGCCAGCTTTACCGAACCGGGCTACAGCACAGCCGGTCTGGGCAACGGAAACCTGACGGACAAGGCATGGTCCAACTGGAAGTCCGGCACCAAGAACACCACGGACACGCTGTCAGTTTCCTTGGCTGACGTGAAGACCGTGGCCGGAGTCAAGGTCCACTTCTTCCGCGACGGATCCACCGACAGCTACGCCCAGAGCCTCCAGGTTCAGGCGAAGGCGGCCGACGGCACGTGGCAGAACGCGGGCGCCGCAGTCCAGGTGCCCGGCGGCAGCCCCGCCCCGGTGGTGACGGTTCCGGTTGCCAACGTGGACACCAGGGAAGTTCGGGTGGTGCTTACCGCCCGGCCGAACACCCATATGACGGTCAGCGAGGTGCAGGTCCTGGCACTGGCTCCGGGCAAGTCCTCCGACGCCGCTGCCGCGGGCATTTCCGTCAACGGCCAGCCACTGGCCGGCTTCGACCCGGAAGTCACCACATACCGGGCCAGCACCCAGGGCGGTCGACAGGAGGTCACGGCCACCGCGGCCGACCCGTACGCCACGGTCACGGTCACGCAGGCTGACACACAGTCAGGAACTGCAGCGGTTACCGTCAGGAGCGAGGACGGAAGCCAGACGCGGACATACGAGGTCGCCTTCGGCAAGTAATCTGCCGGGTTCCGCCGCGGCTATTCCGCGGCGGAACCCGCACCCGCGAAGCCCGCACCCGCGAAGCCCGCACCTGCGGAGCCCGGCCCGGCGGAGGCCAGCCCCACGGGATCGGCCAGGAACCGGGCGAACCCGAGTTCCGCCGCGCCGATCATCATCAGGTTCGACCCGAGCGCCGCAGGATGGACTTTGACCTGGCCGCCTGGACCGTCCAGGGCCTGCGACCGCAGGAGTTCGTCGAGTGTGGCCGGATCCAGTTCGTAGAGCACGCCCAGGAAACCGTCGAGGATGATTACCTCCGGATTGAAGGTGTTGACGGTGTTCCGCAGCGTAATGGCCAGGTAGCCAAGCTGCCGGGCCATCTCTTTTGCGACGGCGGGACTGCTGGATGCGCGGAGGGCCTGTTCCAGCTGGGACGTGTCGCCGCCGGGAAGCCCGAGGAGTTCGAAGAGCCGCCCCTGCGACACTTCCGTTTCGAGGCAGCCGGTGGCGCCGCAGTGGCACTGCGCACCATCGGTGCGGACCAGCGTGTGCCCCAGTTCCCCGGCGTAGCCGGCGGCGCCGCGCAGCAGCCTGCCGTCGGAAATGATCCCTCCGCCGATGCCGCTGGCCCCGCCGTTGAGGTACACAAGGTTGTCCCGCCCGGCACCGGCCCCGAAGATCAGCTCCGCTTCCGCGGCGAGGGAGGCATCGTTGGCGGCCTGGCAGGCATAGCCTGTGGCCTCGCCCAGCATCCGTGCCACCGGCTCGTTCCGCCAGCCAAGGTGCGGCGCATGCCGGACCGTCCCGTCGTCAGGGTTTACCAGGCCGGGAACCGCAACACCGATGCCGGCGATCCGGTACGAGTGGTCCAGCTCGGTGCGCATTCCCTCAATCACGGCCGCGGCGATGTTGACGGCTTCCCGCGCGCTGGGAATCCGTTCGGTGGCGAAGCGGATTTTTTTCTGCACGATGCCGCCGAGGTTCACCAGGCCGATAGTGACCGCATCGATCTCCGGGTAGACGGCCAGGGCTGCGATGGACGGGCTGGGACGCACCTCCGGGCTCGGCCGGCCCACCTGGGCCCCGCCTGTTGGTGCCGTCTCATACACCAGGCCAAGCGCAGCCAACTGGCCGATCAGGGTGCCCACCGTTGACCGGTTCAGTCCAGTTCGCCGTGTCAGCTGCGCCCTGCTGAGGACGCGGTGCTGGTGCACCAGGGACGTGATCAGGGCCAGGTTGTTCCGGCGGGAGGGGTCGAGCTCGCTGGGCGGCGCGGTCGGGGCAGCCCGTTGGCGAGGGGAAGACATCATCGGAACACTATCAGCTGTCGAAAACTGCCCGGTCCAGAAAAACTGCCCGGTCCAGGAAGCCGTTGCGGAACTTACCCTCCGGATCGAGGCGGCCCGCGAGGGCCTTAAAGTCGGCGAAGCGCGGGTACAGGGGCGCGAGGCGGGTGGCATCGCCGTCGAACAGTTTGCCCCAGTGGGGACGGGCGCCGAACGGTGCCAGCTCAGCCTCGATCACCGGGAGCACGGCCTCGACGGCGGGCTGGTCCTGTCGCCAGGTCAGGTGCAGGCCAATGCCGTCGGTGCCGTAATTCGGGCTCAGCCAGAGACTGTCCGCGGCCATGGTGCGGATTTCCGAGACCAGCAGCAGCGGCGTCACCAGGTGGGACAGCCGGCGCATCGCCCGAATGGCATCCACCGCGTGCTCACGGGGGACCAGGTACTCGCTCTGCAGCTCATCGCCCTTGCTGGGAGTGAATTCCATCCGGAAATGGGCCAGCCTGTCCGACCACGGGCCGGGGACGCCGAGCTGCTGCGTGCAGGTGGTTCCGGGGACACCGGCAATGGGGTGCCTGGGCTCGGTGGCCGGGCTGCCGCCAAAGAACTCCGCCCCCTGCGGCTCCCCATCTGCATCCGCCGCCGTCCGGGACTTCAGCCACTCCTGCGCGATGCGGTCCCCGCTCCAGTCGGTAAACAGGCTGACGCTGTACGCCGCGGAGGTCACGTCGTCGAAGTTCGCCAGGACCTGCTCCCAGTCCAGGTTCTCGAACACCGTCTGGGCCACCGTGAACGTGGGCTCGATGTCCAGCGTCAGGCTGCTGACCACGCCCAGGGCGCCCAGGTTCACCACCATGCCGTCAAAGTCGGCGTCGCCGCGGCGGGCGGTAAGGATCCCGCCGTCGGCCGTGACAATTTCAAGGCCGGCGACGGCGGTGGCCAGGTTCCCGTTGCGGTCGCCGGAGCCGTGGGTGGCGGTGGCGACGGCGCCTGCCACAGAGATGTGGGGGAGCGATGCCAGGTTGTGCAGCGCGTAGCCCTGCCGCTGCAGTTCCGCTGCCAGGGTTCCGTAGCGGGTGCCGCCGCTCACCGTCACCGTCAGGGAGTCCGGATCGACGTCGATGGCAGGGGCCAGGTGCTCCAGTGAAACCAGGAGGCCGGATGTGTCTGCGATGCGGTTGAAGGAGTGCCGGGAACCGAGGGCGCGGAGCTTGGTGGCGCCGGCGACCAGTTCCTGGAGTTCGGAAACTGTTGCCGGCTCCCGGAACTCAGCGGCGCCATACCTGAGGTTGCCCGCCCAGTTGTACTGCTCGGTGTGCAGCTCGGTCCCTGCTTCGCTAACCATGAACAGCCCTTCGTTTTGGTGTTTCCGAGAACATAACACCGATTGGGGCGTTATCGATAGCTTTTTTCCCTACTGGGGACCAGTGTGAAGTCTCAAGACAAAGGGTTGACAGTCTCCCGAATTCGAATATGTTTGTTTGTGGAACATTTCCCCGGCTCTTCCCCGCTTTCTTACTTCAGGGGCAGGTCCTCCACACCAATTCGGGAGCATTCAATGGCGATTCAGCCCACGCGTGAAGACAAGTTTTCCTTTGGTCTTTGGACCATCGGCTGGGAGGCGCAGGACCAGTTCGGGTCCGCCACCCGGCCGCCGCTGGACACGGTGGAGGCCATCAACCGGCTCAGTGACCTGGGCGCCTACGGCATCACCTTCCACGACAACGACCTTTTCCCGTTCGGCTGCTCCGCCGCTGACCGGCAGCGGGAGATTGACCGGCTGACCGGGGCGCTGAAGGCCACCGGCATGGTGGTCCCCATGGTCACCACCAACCTGTTCAGCCACCCGGTCTTCAAGGACGGCGGCTTCACGAGCAATGACCGCGGCGTGCGCCGCTTCGCCCTGCGCAAGGTCCTGGAGAACATCGACCTGGCCGCCGAGCTCGGCGCGGAGACCTTTGTGATGTGGGGCGGGCGTGAGGGCAGCGAGTACGACGCCGCCAAGGACATCCGCGGCGCCCTCGAGCGCTACCGCGAGGCCGTCAACCTGCTGGGCGACTACGTGACGGACAAGGGCTACAACATCCGCTTCGCCATCGAGCCCAAGCCGAACGAGCCCCGCGGCGACATCCTGCTGCCCACCCTGGGCCACGCCCTGGCCTTCATCGAGACCCTCGAACGCCCGGAACTGTTCGGCATCAACCCGGAAACCGGCCACGAGCAGATGGCGGGGCTGAACTTCACCCACGGCATCGCCCAGGCGCTGTACCAGGGCAAGCTGTTCCACATCGACCTCAACGGCCAGCGCAGCATCAAGTTCGACCAGGACCTCGTCTTCGGCCACGGCGACCTGCAGAACGCCTTCTCCCTCGTCGACCTGCTGGAGAACGGCGGTCCTCAGGGCGGACCGGCCTACGACGGCCCGCGCCACTTCGACTACAAGCCCAGCCGCACCGAGGACATCAACGGCGTCTGGGATTCGGCAGCCGCGAACATGCAGACTTACCTGTTGCTCAAGGAGCGTGCCAAGGCCTTCCGCGCCGACCCCGAGGTGCAGGCTGCCCTGGAGGCGTCGCGGGTTTCCGAGATCAACGTTCCCACCCTGAACCCGGGTGAAGGCTACGAGCAGCTCCTCGCCGACAGGTCCTCCTACGAGGATTTCGACGCCGATGCTTACTTCGGCGGCAAGGGCTTCGGCTTCGTGAAGCTCCAGCAGCTGTTCATCGAACACCTGCTCGGCGCGCGCTGATCCCATGGCGGCTGCTCCTCTGAACCTCGTTGCCGGGGTCGATTCCTCGACCCAAAGCTGCAAGGTGGTGGTGCTGGACGCGGACACCGGCGCGCTCGTCCGGGAGGGCCGTGCCGGCCATCCCGAAGGAACCGAGGTCCACCCGGACCACTGGTGGCGGGCGCTGTCCGCAGCGTTCGACGACGCCGGCGGGCTCGCCGGGGTCAGCGCGGTTTCCGTGGGAGGCCAGCAGCACGGCATGGTGCTGCTGGACGCTTACGGCAACGTGCTGCGGCCCGCGCTGCTCTGGAACGACACCCGCTCGGCTCAAGCCGCCGCGGTACTTACCGAAGAGGTGGGCGCTGCGGACTACGCCAAGCGGACCGGGCTGGTTCCGGTGGCCTCCTTCACCGTTACCAAGATCCGGTGGGTCCGCGATCACGAGCCTGACATCGCCAGCCGGGTGGCCGCCGTCGTGCTTCCGCATGACTGGCTGACCTGGCGGCTCAGGGGCTACGGCCCGGTAGGGGCCAGCCCTCTGGGGCCTGACCTGGGGCAGCTCACCACGGACCGCTCCGATGTGAGCGGCACGGGCTACTGGAACCCGGCCACCGGCGAATACGACCTGGAACTGTTCCGCCTCGCCTTCGGCCGCGACGCCGTCGAAGCCTCGGGTGCAGCTGGCTCCGGCGGTGCGGTGATCCTGCCGCGTGTGCTGGAGCCCGGTGCTTCACCGGGTTCCGTTCACCCGTCGATTGCCGGGGAGGGTGTCCTGCCGGGGCAGTCTGTCCGGCTGGGTGCCGGTGCGGGCGATAACGCCGCGGCGGCACTTGGCCTGGGTGCCCGGGCAGGTGACGTCGTCGTGTCCGTGGGCACCAGCGGGACCGTCTTTGCCGTCTCCGACGCACCGATCGGCGACCCGAGCGGCACCGTGGCGGGCTTCGCCGACGCGAGCGGGCTGTTCCTTCCCATTGCCGTGACCCTCAATGCCGCGCGTGTGCTCACCTCCATTGCCGGGCTGCTGGGAGTGGACTTCGACGAGCTGTCCCGGCTGGCGCTGGACGCGGAACCGGGAGCGGGCGGCGTGGTGCTGGTTCCGTACTTCGAGGGGGAGCGGACGCCCAACCTGCCGCACGCCACGGCCAGCTTCTCCGGACTCAGCATCGCGTCGACCACCCGGAACAACATCGCACGCGCCGCCGTGGAAGGGATGCTCTGCGGGCTGGCCGGGGGACTCGACGCCCTCCGTGCCCTGGGCCACCCGGCCGAGCGGCTGCTGCTGATCGGCGGTGCCGTGCAGAACCCGGCTGTCCAGCGGATCGCGGCCCAGGTATTCGACCTGCCAGTTCTGGTTCCCAGTCCCGGCGAGTACGTGGCCAGGGGAGCCGCCGTCCAGGCCGCATGGGCACTTACGGGGGAGCGGCCGCAGTGGGAGCTGGCTTTGGACAGCACGCCCGAGCCCGACTTCCGCCCTGCCATCGCCGAGCAGTACCGGGCGGAACAGCGCAAGGTGGCCCAGGCCGCCGCTGGCTGAGCCTGTGAGACCTGGGCTTGTCGAAGCCCGTGCTCGTCGAAGCCCGGGGCCGACGGACCCAACTAGGTAGCAGATCAGGGCGTTCCCAGGGCTGGGAACGCCCTGAACTGCTACCCGGTTTTCGTTCCGGGACCGCCTCAAAAAATTTTTAGATTCTATCCGCGCCTGGTCCGTGATCCGCCTTATTTTGTCGTACCCCGTTGGCAGACTGTGGTCATGGAGGTTCTGGGGAATCCCGCAGTGACAGGAGCGTCGCCGAACGGTGATGCTCCGCTTGCTGCCGCGGTTCCGGAGGCCGATGTTCCGGACACGGTTTTCCCGGATGCGGTTTTCCGTTTTGAGGCGGTTCCCGGCGGGTGGTCCACGGGTGAAGTCTTTGCGTTCGATGATGAACTCGCGGCTGGCGGGTTTGTGTATGACGATTACCTCGACGCGGTGGTTCCGGAGGACCCCTTTCCGGGTGGGGAGTATCCCGACGGCGTTTTCCCGGAGGATCCGTTTCCCGAGCTCCTTTATAGGGACGAGCTGTTTGCGGCCGGTTCGAACTCCGACGGTGCTGCCCCAGCTGCGGGGGCACCCGGGCTGGGTCTCGACAACCGGGTCGGGGCAGTGAAGACGCTTTTACGGGCCGATCTCACGGCCGACGGTCCCGGGCTGATCGACCAGACCGCGGAGGTGGAGAAATTTAAACACTGGGCCACCGGGCAGCAGGCCCGGCTCGCGGTCGAGTTTGAGGCCAGGCAGCGGCAGGAACAAGCCGAATTCGCGACTGTGGACGGTCCGGCGCAGGCCGCTTCCGGGCTGGCCACCAGCAGCACCCTGGCGGCCGAGGATCTCGGCAAGAAACGATCCAAAGAACAGAGCCTGGGTGTGGCTGAGCAGATCGCCCTGGCCCGGGCTGAGTCACCGCACCGCGGCGGCCGGCTGCTGGGCATGGCCAAAGCCCTCGTCATCGAAATGCCCCACACCCTCACCGCCCTGGATACCGGCCGGC